>DATFQP010000256.1:0-20120 GCA_035264145.1 Propionibacteriaceae bacterium | reverse complement strand
AGCCGCCCGCCGGCGCACAACCGCATCACCGTCTGGTGCAGCCGGTCCCGACTCCAGCGATTCCGCAAGGCAGGCGGCACGTTGGCGATTTGCGACGAGATCATGGTGACCTGGTTGTGGTGGAATTCCTCTCCCAACGCCAGTGCGGTCGCCGGCCCCTGGTAGAAGCCGGCCGCGATGACCGTGCCGCCTACTCCCGCCAATCGGATTGCCTGGTGAAGGGCCGGATAGGCACCGGTCAGTTCGATCACCCGGTCGGCTCCTCGCCCACTGGTGTACTCCCGGACCGCCAGGGCAAGATCACCCTCGTTGGCCGAGAATGGGGTCGCGCCGAACTTCGCCGCCAGTTCGAGCCGGTACGGCACGGTGTCGACGGCCAGCACTTCGGCTGACTGGCTGATCAACAGCTGAGTGGTCAACAGCCCGATCACGCCCAGGCCGAAGACCGCCACGGACTCACCTGCACATACCCCGGAGGCGAGCACGGCGTTGAGCGCCACCGCGCCGACTCGGTCGAAAGTGCCGACCAGAGGATCGAGGCCCGCGGGCATGGTGTGGCCGATCAACTTGTTCGCCGGCAGCACCGCATGCGAGCGATGCCCCCAGATGCCCCAGACCACCTCGCCGACCTTGGGCTCGGAAACGTCGTCGGCGGCGGCCTCGACCTCACCCACCTCTGAATATCCCCAGGCGTCAACCGGATAGCTGAAGGTCGAGGAGCCGGACAAGAATCGGGATCCGGGCAGAAATAGGGCGGTGTGCGGATCCCACTGCTTGTCCAGGTAGGGATTGGTGCCGCGGTAGATGGTGAGTTCGGTGCCAGCCGAAATGCCCGAGTACCTGGTCCGGACGCGCACTTCACCGGCACCGGGCTCAGGCGTCGGGTAATCCCGCAGCCCGACGACCCGGGGTTCGGTGAGTTCGACCAGGTAGGCCATCAGGGGTTGCCCGGCGCGTCGGTGAGGAAATCGGCCTCACCCACATTGAGTCGATCATGCACGCGCGCTTAGCCCTTCTCGGCACCGGCGGTCAGGCCACCGGTCAGCAACCGCTCGGTGGCGAAAAACATGATGATGATCGGCAAGGTGAGCACCACGCTGCCCGCCATCAGCACTGTGGTAGGAACTTCGACGCTTCCGGATAGCTGGGAGAGGCCGAGCGAGACGGTCCACCGCTCGCGGCGGTCGACCAGGAACAGCAGCGCGAAGAGGAACTCGTTCCACGCGATCATGAACACGAAAAGCCCGGTGGACATGATCGAGGGCATGGCCAGTCTGAGGCTGATCTTCCGCAGCACGCCGATCCGGGACAGGCCATCCATCAGACCCGCCTCCTCGATGGCCTCAGGTACGGTCTCGAAGTAGTTGCGCAGCATGTAGATCGTCACCGGAACAGTCTGTGCGGTGTAGACGACGATCAGTCCCACCAGGGAGCCGCGCAATCCGATCCGGGTGAAGCCGACGAACAACGGAATAGCCATCAGGATCGCCGGGAACAGGTAGGCCGCCAGGAAGACGCCACTGACTTGCTTGCGGCCGATGAACGGCAGCCGGGCGATGGCGTACGCACCAGGGATCCCGATCAGCAGCGCCAGCGCCACCGAGGCCAGCGCGACCACAGCACTGTTGGCCAGAAAGCGGCCGAAGCCTTGACCTCCTGACGCCACCGGCGCCAACACGTCGACATAGGTCTGCAGAGTGAACTCCGACGGGCTCACGATCATGGAGCTCGGATCACGCAACAACGCCTCGATCGGCTTCACCGAAAGCAGCAGCATGTAGTAGAACGGCACCAGTGTCGCAATCAAGAAAGCGGCAATCACAACCCAGCGACCAATGCCGAAAACCCGGCTCTGCACTCGGTGTCTCGTTCCCGCCGGGGCGCGTTGTTGCGGGGGGGCAGCCACCTGACTCGGCGGGGTGACGATGGTTTGAGTGCTCATACCCGCTCTCCTCTCCGGCGCAGGATCAGCAGATAGATAGCGAGCAGGCCTATCAGAATCAATGACATGATCACCGACTGAGCCGCGGCGGCACCGACATTGCGCTGCACGGTGAGGTAGTTGTAGATCTGAATGCTCGCGACACCAGTGCCGGCGGCGCCGCCGGTCAGCAGAAAGATGTCGTCGAACTCATTGAACGTCCAGATGGTGCGCAGCACGGCGAGCAGGGCGATGATCGGCATCAGCTGCGGCAAGACGATGAACCGGAACGACTGCCAGGGCGTCGCCCCGTCGACCAGGGCGGCCTCTTCAGGCTCACCCGACATGGCCGCCAGCCGCGCCATCAGAAACAGGAACGCGAACGGAAAGTATCGCCATCCTTCGAACGCGATGGTGGTCAGCAGGGCCGTGGGTACCGGGATGTCCAACCCCAGCACTTCCCACGTTCCCTGCGCTTGAGACAGAAAGGCGATCGGCTCGTCCCAACCGAGCCACGACTGACCTATCTCGTTGATGATCCCGAATTGCGGATTGAGCATTGTGCGCCAGATGAACGTCACAGCCACCACCGGCGCCACGTAGGGCAAGAGGTATGCGGCGCGGACGAGCGTTCGGCCCCGGAACGGCTGCCGCACAGCCATGGCGACTAGCACTCCTAACCCAATGGAGAGCACCACTGAGCCGAAGGTGTAGACGAAGGTCGTTATCAGACTCGTCCAGAAGTTGCTGGAGGTCAACACTCGCTCGTAGTTGGCCAGGGTGAGCGGCTTGAAGAAATCGGCCCGCCCGATCTCGATCAGCCGCAACCGCTGAAAGGAGATCAAGATCGACCACAGCAGGGGAAAGATCACGATGCCCAGCACGACTAGCAATGTTGGAGACATCAGCCAGAGGCCCAGCCGGGCGTCTCGTTGGGTCAGAGTTCGCCGCTTTCTGGTGTCGCTCGACGTTGTTTCGCCTGTCACTACTGCCACCGGTGCTCCTTGCATGTCGTGCGGATGCCGGGCCGAACGCCGGCTGAGCCCTTGGTACTTGACGCAGGGCTCAGCCGAACGTTCGCTCAGCCGAGGTCTTCTTTGATCCCTTCCGCGGCCTTCTGCGACTGGTCGGCCGCATCCTTTGCGCTGAGCCCCGAGTTGATCATCTTCGCCACTTCCTGTGGCACGACGAACTGTCCGGCCACCGCGGCCGCCAGCTGGCCTTGACCTTGCGGGATTCCCCACCGCTGGAAGTTGTTCAGGCTTGTCGACACGGCCTGCAGTGTCTCAGGGGTGTAGATGTTCGACAGCATCTCCTTCTTGTCGACGCCGGCCTCCATCTTGTTCCAGGCGTCGACGTATTCCTTGGGGTTGGCGGCGGTGCCAGATCGGGTCGGCACCTTGCCCTCGGGAGCAATGGCGAGCCACGGGATATAGCCGTCGCTCATCATGTAGGTGACAAGGTCCTTGGTCTTCGGTGAGGCGTCGTTGAGCACGCTCCACGACACGACCTCACCGTAGGAGACCGGTGCCGAGCCGCCCGGTCCCTGGAGCGCGGCCACCACACCGCTGTTCTCGGCAAGCCACCCCGGGTCGTCCTTGCACTTGTCGCAGGTCGGCAAGGCGTCCTTGCGCAGCCCGGCCAGCTCGTCAAGCATGAAGGAGGACCAGATCACCATGGCAGCGTCACCGGCAAAGTAGGTGGCCCGGGTGGTGTCCGCGTCCTGATTGCCGCTAACCGAGTAGTCCTTCATCAGAGGGCCGTAGAAGTTGAAGGCGTCCACACATTGTTGGCTGTTCAAGGTGACGGTGCCGCCGTCGTCGACCAGCTGGCATGCATTGGCCAGGGCGGCCCACTCGAAGGTCTGCTGAGTGAAGGAGTCGGCTGGGGCAGTGCCCGCCACGATGCCCGCTGTCTTATCCTTGTTCAGCGCCTTCGCCGCCTTCTGGATGTCGTCGTAGGTCTTCGGCTCGGCGAGGCCGGCGGCCTTGAACAAGTCGGAGCGGTAAAACAGCAGCTGAGCCCACCCATCGCTCGGGACGGAGAGCTGGTCACCATCGGCACTGGTCAGCTCCAGCGTGCGCTTCTGGAAGGTCTCCGGGCCCAGCCCGTCCACGATCTCCTTCGCGGCGTCGACATCGAGTAGATCATCGGTGCGGAGCTGGTTGACGCCGTTGAGGGAGAGTGCGGCGATGGCATCGGGCAAGTCGTTGGCCGCAGCCGCCGAGGTCAGGACGGTGGTGAGCTGGTCCTCGGCGACGGCGGTGAGCTTGACCGTGGCACCAGATTTCTGAGCCCACGCGTCTAAGATCTTCTTCTGAGCGGCCACCCGATCGGCTTGGTCCTCTGTGGTCCAGATCGTCAGCGCGTTGTCCTCTGCCGCGCCGCCTTCGGACCCTGAGTCGCTCCCCCCGCTGTCGCCGCCGCCGCAAGCGGCTACGGCAAGCATGGCCGTCAGCGCCACTCCTGCCAGGAAACGTGATCTGCGCAATTCGATCTCCTTCGGTTCTCGATGCTTTTCGAGGCTCGATCGGGCGTCGTCGGATCGGAAATCGCAAGGCCCCCCGGCCACTTCCAACAATCCAATCCCCAATTAGGACCGATGACAATACGAAAGTAGGGTGATTTGAGGACAAATTTCGGTAACGGCCGTAAACTGTTTTGCACCGTCTACCGGGCACATGGTTGCCCGCTACACCGGCCCAAAGAGCCCGGGATCCAACGGCCAGAGAGAGGCGGCCCCCGTGTTATCGGGACCGAACAGCGCCGGCGATCTGCTACAGCTGTTCCGGACCGGGACCGTTGCGACGCGAGGCGAACTGCAACGAGTGACCGGCCTCTCACGCTCGACAGTAACGCTCCGCGTCGATGCGCTGCTCGGGGCGGGCTTTCTCACCGAAGACGGCGCGATCCCCGACCTTCGGCGCGGCCGGCCGTCGACCCGACTGCGCATCAACGACCAGGCCATCACCGTGCTCGTCGCGGACCTCGGTGCTACCCATGGCCGGCTCGCGGTCAGCACTGCCGCGGGCGAGGTGATCCAGGAGATGGTGATCGAAAGCTCGATCGAGAAGGGGCCCGACGCTGTCTTGGGCACCGTAACTACCGAACTCGACTCACTGCTGAAGCACTCGGGCCGCCCATCCGACACGCTGCGCGGTGTCGCGCTCGGCGTGCCAGGCCCGGTGGACTGGCCCACCGGCCGGATTGCCCGTTCGATCAGCATGCCTGGCTGGGACGACTACCCGGTTCGTGATCATCTGTTCAGCCACTACTCGGTGCCGTCCGTCGTGGACAACGACGCCAATCTGCTCGGTCTGGGTGAGCAGCGTCGGATTTATCCGAGCGCCCACCTGGTGCTTTTCGTCAAGGTCGGCACCGGGATCGGAGCCTCGATAGTCGTCGACGGTGAGTTGCTGCGCGGCTCCGACTCGGCGGAAGGCGACATCGGGCACGCGAAGATCCCGGGGATCGAGGAAACCTGCAGCAGCTGCGGTGAGCCAGGTTGTCTGGCGGCCGTGGCCAGCGGCCGAGCCATGGTCCGGGACTTGCGACGGCTCGGGCACCAGCCCAACACCACCCGTGACGTGGTGGACCTGGTCCGCCAAGGAAATCCCGATGCCGTACGGATCGTGAGCGCAGCCGGTCGAGCGCTAGGTGATGTGTTGTCCACGGCCGTCAGCCTGCTCAACCCGGATGTGCTGGTGATCGGCGGCGACATCGCGCATGCCCACGAGCGGTTCATCCTCGGCGTGCGACACACTTTGTTGCATCGCAGTCAGCCGCTGGCGACGGCCAACCTGCGAGTGGCACCGACGATCCTCGGTGACCGTGCGGGCGTCACCGGCGCGGCTGCCATGGTTGCGGACGTCATCTTTGGCAGCGCCGCTGTCGATGCCGTCGTGGCTTGACGTTACGCGATTACCGATCGACGCTCGACCGTTTGCCTAGCACCCGGCTGACAACGAGCTCGGGCACTGGTGGGGTGGCGTCCATCGGGTCGGCCCTGTCTGGGAAGTCGAACACACCGATGATCAGCTCCATGGGGTAATTCGGAGCCTGCCCAGCCGACATCGTGCGAACGTCGTCGACGAAGAAGTCGACTCGTCCCGGCTGCCAATCCACGGCGTAGCGATGAAGCTGGCTGACGTCCAGCGGATACGGGTCGGCGGAGAACTCCTCGGCAAGAGCCGGTTCGCGGAACTGATGAATGCCACGGCCCAGGGCCACCATCGTGACGCCGCCCGTCCCACTCACGACACTGTCTCCGAAGACCTCAACCAGGCAGATCTCACCGCAGTGCTCGGGCTTGTCCTCCAGTCCGATCATCCACGCCGAGAACATGGACCGTGGGCTGAGAGTGGCCCGGCACGTCACCTCGATGTGTCCGTAGTGCGGCGTGAAGCCCCACTGCGGGGGTTGGGCCTCGGCGACGACCAGGCCTGGCCGGAACGGTTGCTGCCCACGGGTGCTGCCCACCGGGCCGGACCAATTGCCGCTCTGGACCGCGGATACCCGCAGTGGGCCGTCGTGCAGGTCCGGACACCACAACGGCTGCTCTGGCGGGATGGAAAGACGCAGACCCTTGGCATCGACGGCGTAGGTCGCAGCCGACGCCTGCGCCGAACTCCACGCAGGAAGGTAGGCCGGCGTCCAGACCGTCTCGTCCACGCCGGTGCCGAAACGCTCGTCGATTTCCTCTGGGCCTGCTTCTGGGGGTAACGGCACGAACTCCGACCTTCCCTGCTCAGGCGAGCGAATCGAGCCAGGCTCGGTGTAGCGAAGCGTAGCGGCCACCGCTGCGAGCGATGAGATCGGCCGGGGTGCCGTCTTCGACGATCTTTCCGTGCTCGAGAACCAGCACCCGGTCCGCGATCCCCACGGTGCTCAGGCGATGCGCGATGATCACCGCAGTGCGATCCGCGAGGACCGTTTGCAACGCCCGCTGCACCGACCGCTCGGTCGGGACGTCCAGGCTCGAGGTGGCCTCGTCCAAGATCAGCACCCGGGGATCGGCGAGGAAGGCCCGGGCGAAGGTGATCAGCTGGCGTTGGCCGGCCGACAGCCGTCCGCCGCGCTTGCCGACGTCGGTGTCGAGGCCTTCTGGCAATCCGGCTATGAACGTGCCGGCCCCCACTGACTCGGCAGCGTGCATGATGTCTTCCCGGGTCGCGCTCGGCCGACCGAAGGCGATGTTGTCGGCCACTGTGCCGTCGAACATGAAGTTCTCCTGCGTCACCATGATCACGGCGCGTCGAAGATCGTCTTCGGTCAGGTCACGAAGATTGACACCGTCGAGCAGCACGCGCCCGCCGGTGGGGTCGTAGAACCGGGCCATCAACTTCGCGATCGTGGTCTTACCGGCCCCAGTGGTGCCGACCAGTGCGACGGTCTGGCCCGGTGGAATGTGCAGGTCGAACTCGTGCAGCACGTCGCGCCCCTCGACGTAGGAGAAGAAGACGTTCTCGAAGTCGATGGCACCGCGCGCCTGCGGCAGCGGGACGGGCCGAGCGACCGGGCGAACTGTCGGTTTCTCCTCCAGGACGCCGGAGAGCTTTTCGAGCGCAGCCGATGCGGACTGGAACATGTTGTAGAACTGGCTGATCTCCTGCATCGGCTCGAAGAACATGCGCAGGTACAGCAGGAAGGCGGCGAGGACGCCGATGGTCATCTGGTCCTCGATGACCAGGTGTCCGCCGTACAGCAGGACGGCGCCGATAGTCAGGTTGCCGATCAGCCGCACGCCCGGCATGAAGATCGCGATCAGCCGAAAGGACTTGGTGTTCGCCTCCGCGTAGCGCTGCGACAGGTCGGTGAAGATCTCGGCGTTACGGCGCTCCCGCCGGTAGGCCTGGACGGCGCGGATCCCGGTCATGGTCTCCACGAACGAGACGATGACCAGCGCGGACGTTTCCCGCACCCGGCGGTAGGTCCGGGTGGACGCGCGGGAGAACCAACGGATAAGTACCGTCAGGATCGGGAAGCAAACCAGGCAGGCGAGACCCAGCCGGACATCCAAGGTGACCAGTAAGACTCCGACGCCGATCATGGTGAGGGCTGCGGTGATCAGCCCGTCGAAGCCCTCAGCCAGCAACTCCGCGATGGCGTCGGTGTCGTTGGTCAGCCGGGAGACCACCCGACCGGTGGTATAGCGGTCGTGGAACTGCACGTCGAGGCGCTGGAAGTGACGGAAGACCTGGCGGCGAAGCTCCAACAACACCGCCTGGCCGATCCGTCCAGATTGCCGCAGGAAGAACATCCGGCTGCCCCACTGGACCAGCACCGCCAGCACCATCAAACCCACGGTCTGGTAAAGCACTCGAGCGTCGCCGCTGCTCAGCAGCGGCGGCACGCCGAAGTCGATGGCCCGATACACCAGCCAGGGAAGGCTCAGCCGAGCCGCGTTCTCGATGACGACCGCGAGCATGAGGACCCAGAGTGAGGAACCGTACGGACGCAGCAGATCGGCCAGTAGTGCACGACTGCGCCGGCGCAGAAAGATGCTGGCGCGTTCGGTGATCTCGTCGGAGTGCTCGGTCGCAATCCCGCGCCACTGATCCAGCTCCGAACCCTGCTGTTGGTCTGCAGGTGCAGTCACTACGCAACCTTCTCTGAAGGTTGCCTGCCTGCCGGGGCGGTGAAGTTCGGCCTCTCGACGTCGGCAGAGAGCAGGGCTCGATATTCCGGCACCCGCCCGAGCAGCTCTTGGTGGGTGCCCACTGCGGTGATCGTGCCGTCGGAGAGCAGGGCAACCCGATCCGCCAGAAGCACCGTCGACGCGCGATGTGCGACAACGATGCCGGTCACTTCGGCGAGCACCCGTCTCAGCGCCTCCTCGACCAACGCCTCGGTATGGATGTCCAGGGAGGACAAGGTGTCATCCAGGACCAGCACGGCCGGTTGGGCGAGCACTGCCCGGGCGAGCGCCAGCCGCTGACGCTGACCGCCGGAAAGGCTCATGCCCTGTTCGCCGATCCGAGTGCTCAGACCCCACGGAAGGTCGCGGACGAACTGGGCCTGAGCGATCTCGACGGCAGCGTCGATCTCGGCGTCCGTCGCGTCTGGGCGACCCAGGGCCAGGTTCTCCCGAACTGACATGGAGAACAACGTCGGGTCCTCGAACGCAGTGGCGACGACCTGACGAAGTTGGCTGAGACGAAGGTCCCGTACGTCCACGCCGTCGATGGTGATGGCACCGGCGGTCACGTCGTACAAACGGGCGACCAGCTGGGTGAGCACCGTCTTTCCCGAACCGGTGGCGCCGACGATCGCGAGGGTCTCCCCGGGCGCGATGTCGAGATTAACGTCATGCAAGACATCGGAGTCCGCGTCCGGGAAGCGGAAGCTGACACCGTCGAAGCGCACCCTGCCTTCGACCGGTGACAGGGTCAGCTCACCGTCGACGATGTCGTTCTCCGCGTCGAAGATCTCCACGATCCGGTCGGCCGCCGTCATGGCCTCCTGGGCCATGGCGAGCAGGAATCCCAGGGCCGCCACCGGCCAGATCAACGACAGCAACAGGGTAAGGAACGCCACCAGCGTCCCGAGCGTCAGCTGGCCCTGACCTGCCGCCACCGTGCCCAGGCCCAGCACCAGGATCAAGGTCAGACTGGGGATCACTTCGAGGAAGGTCCAGAACTTGGCGCTGAGCCGAACTCGCGCCAACGACGTGTCATAGAGCCGAACAGCACGCGAATCGAACTTGCCGAAGATGTGCTCGGCTCGGCCGAAGGACTTCACTGCACGCAGCCCGTACGCACCTTCCTCCACAGTCGAAGCAACGTCGCCGGTCTGGTCCTGGACTTGCCTCGAGATCTGCGTGTATGCCCGCTCGTTCCGCAGGCAAGCCCAGGTGACCGGAATGATCGAACCCAGGACCACCAGACCGAGTGGCCAGTACAGGTGCAGCAGGATTCCCGTGGTGACGGCGATCTGCAGGACGCTCATCACGATGAACAGCAGCCCGAAGCCGAGAAACCGGCGAGTCGTCGACAGGTCGTTCATGATTCGGGACAGCAGCTGGCCGGATTGCCAACGTGTATGGAAGCTCATCGGCAGCCGCTGCATGCGGGCATACAGGTCGGTACGGATCGCCGTCTCGGTGCCCAGCGTTGCCCGCGTCACCACCCAGCGACGCAGGAACATCAGGATGGCCTCGATCGCTCCCAGCGTGGTGGCGAAAAGTCCCAGCGCATACAGACCTCGGTGATCGGAATTGGCGATGGGGCCGTCAATCACGGCCTTGGTGGCCAGCGGCACGACGATGGTGGCGCCGATCCCGATGCCGGCCAGGATCGCGGACCAGATGAAGCGGGCGCGGTAAGGGCCCAGGTAATGGCGCAACCGCCACAGAGAGTCGCTGGCGCGGCGCTTCGGGCTTCCGTCACGGCCGATCCGATGGACGGGCGGCGCAATGGCTGCCGCTTCCTCGAGCGCCGCGATGCCAGGCAGCGACGTAGGCGCCTGCGGCGTACGAGCCGAGAGATCGGCAGACATAACCGAGCCTTTTCCTGCGGGAGTTGAGTCTCGCGCTCTGGAAAGCGCGGGTGGACGTCCGTCCACTATGCAGGTTCAACCGCACTTGAGGTCAAATGAATTCCACGCCGTTTACGATGCAGGCGGATTCGAGACAAGGAGCGCGATGCCGGGTCAGGCCAGCGGCGGAGGTCTACAGGTTCAAGGGATCAACGCCCGCAGCAAGGGTGCACCGGTGGAGCAGGTCACCGTCGTGGTGCCCGACCCCGGTCCTGGGGAGGCCGGGGTTCTGCCGTTGGATGCCTTGGTCAGCGAAAGGATCGCCATCGGCGAGATCGAGACCGCGTTCGACAAGATGAATCGCGGTGATGTTCTGCGCTCAGTCGTGATCATGGAAAATGCGGACCTCGCTGGTACTCGGGCATGACGGCCGGGATCGATCACACAGTCACCTCCGGCACGTTCTCGATCGACCATGAGACGGTCCCCGTCGAGAACAACGTCTGGATCGTCGGTGATGACCAGGAATGCGTCATCATCGACGCCCCCCACGACGCCACCGAGATCCTCCGCGTCGTTGCGGGCCGTAGGGTGGTCGCGATCTTGTGCACGCACGCCCATAATGATCATGTTGGAGCCGCTCCGGAGCTGGCGGCGGCCGTTACAGCGCCGGTCCTGCTGCATCCCGATGATGGTCCGCTGTGGCAGCTCACCCACCATGTCCCGCCTGACGGCGAGCTGCGTGACGGCGACGAGATCGAGGTTGCCGGCCTGACGCTCGAGGTGATGCACACCCCAGGCCACACACCTGGGTCGGTATGCCTCTACGCCAAGGACCTCGCCACGGTATTCACCGGGGACACCCTCTTCAACGGCGGGCCCGGCGCGACCGGGCGCCGCTTCAGCGACCGTGGTGTTCTGCTGATGAGCATTACCGATCGACTGCTGGCGCTGCCTCGTCAGACGATCGTCAAGACCGGCCACGGCGACGACACGACGATCGCCGAGGAGCGGGCCGGCATTCTGGACGCCGCATCCGACGACTAGATCCTCAGCGTAGGAGGAGTGAGCAGACACGCTCTTCGTCTGCGAGCGAGGAGGAAGACAGCAGCCTCAGGCGCGACCGAGCGCGAGCGGGAAGAATGGGTGCATGCGATTTCTCATCCGGCTTCTCGCCAACGCGGCTGCCCTGGCGGTTGCCACGTTCCTGCTCAGTGGGATCACCTTGACCTCGGCCGCCCTGAGCGGCCAGATAATCACTCTGCTGGTCGTGGCGTTCATCTTCGGCATTCTGAACGCCATCGTCAAACCGATCTTCGCCCTTTTCAGCATCCCTCTCTTGCTCCTGACCCTCGGACTTTTCCTGCTTGTGATCAACGCCTGCATGATGCTGCTGACCTCGTGGCTGGCCGGCATATTCGGGCTCGGCTGGGAAGTCGACGGCTTCTGGGTCGCCCTGATCGGGTCGATCATCGTGTCCGTCGTGAGCTTCCTGGTGAACGCCTTCCTGCCCGATCCGGACACCGGCCGTCGTGACTGAAGGCCCGGCCCCAATAACCGGCACCTAGGCCGGAACAGCGACCACGGGTGCGAGCATCCGGCGCCGCGCGACGGCGAGCACGCTGGCCGCCAATCCGACAAGCAGCCAGGCCACCAGTAGGCCGGCCGCACCGGCGGCCCCATCGCCGTCGCTGGCGATGGCCCGGAAGCCTTCCAGCGCCGGCGTCAGCGGCAGCAATGGCCGGATAGTGTCGAAGATTGCCGGTACGGCGGAGGTGATCGAGGCGGCGGCGGCGGCCACCACCAACGCGACAGAGATGAAGCGACCCACACCACCGAGCCAGGCCACCAGCGCATAGTTGATCGCCACGAAAGCCACCGCCGTCAGCACCGCAAAGGGCAACAGCGCCGCCACCTGCCCGGCCGAGAGATCCAGCAGGATCTGCAACACCACCGTCAGCGCGACCGCCTGGAGGGCGCCGATGATGGCGCCCGGCAGCAAGCCCTCGAGCGCGAGCCGCCACGACGGCTTCATCGAGCTGAGGACACTGGCCGGTACGGCACGCAACACGAGATAGGTCGCCAACGCCCCGATCCACAGTGCGATCACCGCGAGAAACGTCGTGGTCGCCACGTCGGAGAAGACCGACTCCGGCTCCGGCGAGCTGACCGGCGTGGTCACAGTGGAAGCGAGGCGTTCGCGCGTTGCTTTGTCATAGGTCGGAACCTCGTCGGCGCCCTTGGACAGTCCGTCGGCCAGTTTGTCGGTCCCAGTGGCAAGCTGATTGCCTCCGTCGGACAGTTTCCCCAGACCTGAACTCAAATCACCCGCCCCCTGAGCGGACAGGCTGGTTCCGGCGGCCAGACTGGAGGTGCCGTTGCTGAGACCCGTGGCGCCGAGGCTGAGTTGGGTAGCTCCCGCGGCGATCTTGGCGATGCCTGCGGCCAGCGGCGCCATCCCGTCGGCGAACTGGGCCGTACCGTCGGCCAAGCTGTCGATCCCGCCGGCCAGCTTCGTCGTACCGCGGGCGAGGCCGTCGACGCCAGAGGCGAGCTTGCGGGCACCGGTGTCCAACGTGGTCGCGCCATCACTGAGCTCATCCGCGCCGGCCGTTAGCTTGTCGCCACCGTCCGCCAGCCTGTCGGCGCCGGACGCCAATCCCTGCGCGCTGGATAGCAGCCCGGGCCGGCTCCCGTTCGGGGTGGAGGTCTCCGCAAGACCTTGCACCGCAATGCCCGTACCCGCCTGCAGCCCGGCATAGAAGGCGGGACAGGACTCCTGCGGCAGTTCCGCCGGGCACGGCACGGTCTTTGACAATTGCTCCGCGGTCATCGTCTGGAAGCCGGCAAGCTGATCTCGATACTGTTTGAGGCCCGCTGCGAACTGACCGGCGCCGCTCGCGTAGGTGTCCAGACCGTCATTGAAGTCGCCCATCCCCGCCGTGTACGCGGCTGTGCCCTTGGCGTATCGCCGAGTGCCGGCGGTGAACTGCTCCATGCCCCGGTCCAGCGTCCGAGCACCACCGGCCAGCTCAGCCGATCCCTCGGCCGCCGAACGCGCGCCCGTGGCCAGCTTCCGGGCGCCCGCCGGCAGGCCGCTGGTCTGCTCGGCGAGGGTGCCGAGGCCAGTGGCCAAACCCGAGACTCCGCTGGCCAGCTGGCGTGCACCCACGGCGAGCTGTGAAGTTCCGCTGTCGAGCTTGACCAGACCGTCCGCGAGTTCCTCCGATCCCGAAGCGGCTCCGTCCAGCCCGTTGGCGAGCTGGTCGGCACCCCCCGAAAGGGTCCCCGCTGCGTCGGCTACCGTGTCGAACTGCTTGCCCAGACGGTTGAAGCCGACATAGATGTTCTCCAGGTACTGCTCGGTCAGCGACGAGTTCAGCGCCTGAGTCGCCGCAGCGGTGACCGCCTGACCAACGACTGGGTCCGCGATACCGGTGATATCTGAGGTACGGACGTCCAGCGTCGCCGGCTGCACCTGATCCGGATCGGACTTGGAGAAGGAGGTTGCCCGTCGAGAGAAGTCTTGGGGGATGGTCACCACCGCGGCATAGCGGCCAGACTCCAGGCCTTCGCTTGCGTCCTGCTCGTCGGTCAGCACCCAGCTGAAGTTGCGATCGGCATTGTCGGCCACCAGCCCGCCAGTCAGCTGCCGGCCCAGGGGCACCGGCTGGCCGTCGATCTTCACCGGCTCGTCGAGATTGACCACCGCGGCCTGGACGCGTGTCAGCCTGGTGTCGGAGTTCCAGGTGGCCCAGAGGAAGCCGCCCGCAACCAGCAGCGGAATGAGCACCAGGCCCAGCAGCGACCAGGGACCGATCCGACGGGAGCTGTTCGCTCGTTCCAACGGGAGTGCCATATCTCGTCCCTTCGCTATCGGGGCGTTCCGGCGAGGTCGGGGACCCCGCGCATGATGAGGGTGGTGACGTGTCCGGGGATCAGGTCCGCGATGGCCGACCGGTCCCGGACGGCAAGAACCACGGCCGGCTCCCGACTGCCCACCACCACGTCGTCGAGGAGGCTGGCCAGCGCGGCCCGTTGATCATGATCAGTGAGCTGGTCGACCTGGTCCACGAAGATCACTGCAGGCTCCGCCGTCACAATCTCGTTCAGTTCCCGTCGGACATCCGATGTCCGGCCGCAGTCCAGATAGCCGGTTCGCCGCCGTACGGCCGCGGCCTGCTCGGGCAGCACCAGCCCGGCGACCTTGACCTTGCCGGCGCCGATCCGCATCCGTCCCGCCAGGGAGAGCAGCAGAGCAGTCTTGCCGCTGCCCGCCGGCCCCTCGACGACGACCACGTCCCGCGGCATCGCGGCCAATTCGACCGGCGCACCCGTGCTGACCTGCAGACCCTCCGCCACAATCACGTGCTGATCATTCGCGGACGGCCAGGAGGACAGTGACAACTGGTGCGTCAGCGCAGCTCCCTCGACGTCGAACGACGGCAACCGGCGGTCGATCCACGCCGGGAGCCACCAGGCCGAACGGCCGAGGAGGGCCAGAATGGCCGGCACCAAGGTCATCCGGACGACGAAGGCATCCACGAAGACCCCGACGGCCAGCCCGAAGGCGATGGTCTTGATCGGCCCCTCGCCTTCCGGCACGAAGGCGGCGAACACCGAGAACATGATGATCGCGGCGGCCACCACCACCCGGGAGGAGGAGACAAAGCCTTGCTCGATGGCGGGCCCGGCGCTCCGGCCGTGAACGTACGCCTCCCGGATCCGGGAAACCAGGAACACCTCGTAGTCCATCGCGAGTCCGAACAGGATGCCCATCAACAAAATGGGCAGGAAGCTGATCACCGGTGCCGTCTGGGCAACGTTGAACACCGACCCGAACCAGCCCCATTCGAAGACCATCGCGGTCACGCCGAACGCGGCTCCGACGCTGAGCAGGTAGCCGAGGGTGGCCTTGATCGGCACCGCGATCGAGCGGAACACCATGGTCAGCAAGATCAACGACAGGCCAACCACCAGAACGCCGAACGGCAGTAGGGCCCGGCCCAGCCGATCCGACACGTCGATCGCCACCGCCGTGTAGCCGGTGACGTAGACGGGCACGTCGTACGCGTCCTCGAAGTGAGCCTTGCGCGACCGGATGTCGCGGACCAGGTCCTTGGTCTGCTGGGTGTCCGGACCGTTCTCCGGAATCACCTGGATGATGCCGGTGTCGGCGTTCTCGTTGGGTGTCGCGAGCGGCACACTGGCGACACCCGGAAGCTGCCGGATCTCATCGGCGATGCCATCCATCACACCGAGCGGGTCATCGGATCCCACAATCGTGGCGGACACGATCAATGGCCCGTTGTATCCGGGCCCGAAATGATCGCTGATCAGGTCGTACGTCACTCTCGCTGGAGTACCGGGATCGGCGACGCCGTTACTCGGCAGTGCGATGCGCAGGTCCTTGGCGGGATATGCCAGGGTGAGCAACACCGCGACGACCAACACGATGGTGATCACCGGGACCTTGGTGACGAAGCGCACCCAGCCGAGCGCCAGCTTGCCGCTCGAGCGCCGTTCGGTCGAGGTGGGGCGGCGAGCGCGGGACGCCCGCACCTTGGGCCGCAGCCGAGAGCCGGCGAAGCCCAGCAGTGACGGCAGCAGCGTCAGCGCGATCAGCACAGCGATCAGCACGCCCACCGACGCCGCGACGCCCATCGTGGTGAGGAACGGAATGCCGGCCACGGCCAGACCGATCAGGGCGATCATGACGGTGAGCCCCGCGAAGACGACGGCCGACCCAGCCGTCGCCAACGCTTGCGCGGCAGACTCCTCGGTCTCCATGCCGCCCGCGAGCTGCTCGCGGTGGCGGGACACGATGAACAACGCGTAGTCGATGCCGACCGCCAGGCCCAGCATCACCGCGAGTAGCGGGGTGGTCGAGGAAATCGTGGTGATGCCGGTGGCGCCGATGATCAAGAGCATGGTGATCGCCACGCCCAGAAGGGCGGTGAGCAACGGCATCCCGGCGGCGCGGAGTGAACCCAACGTGAGCAACAGCACGACCAAGGCGACGACCACGCCGAGGGCTTCGACGATGCTGAATCCTGGACGGTTGTTGTTGTACGCCTCTCCACCCACCGAGGCCTGCGAGCCCGGAATGCTGGCCTGGAGTCGGTCGGTCTGCTTCTCCAGCGCCCGATACGTACCCGCCGAGACGTCGCCGTTCACCACCTCGAGGCGGATCTGAATGATCGCCGCGCTGCCGTCGTCGGCAATCACACCTTTGGCGTACTTGTCGAAGGGCGAGGTAGCCGCCTCGACGCCTTCAGTTGCGTTCAGCCGGTTCGCGCCGGCCTCTATGGCCTTCCGTACCGCGGTGTCCCGCACACTGCCACCGTCCGGAGCGACGACGACGAGCTGAGCGGTCACTCCGCCCGCTTGCGGAAAGGTCCGGCCGAGAGAATCCAGTGCCGCTTGGGACTCGGTGCCGGGTACTGAGAACTTTTCGTCGAATTCGCCTCGAGCGACGCTGGCGAGGCCACCGAGCACCACGAGCGCGCTCAGCCAAAGCGCCAAGACCAGATGGCGCCGGCGGTATGCCGTGCGGCCCAGCGCGTACAAGAATGAGGACACGTCATGACTTTCTTTGGCCCGGCTCGGCGAATTCGTACGCTGACCCGTTGAATTCAGTACTGTATTCGATACAGGTCTGTATCGCGATTCGAGGGAGGTCGGGATGACCGAGGTGCTGGCCCCCGACGCCCGAGTGAGCGCCCGGCGAACGGTCACCCGGGAGAAACTGATGGCGGCCGCGAGCACGGTCTTTGCCGAGCACAGCATTCCCGGTGCCAGCGTCGAAGTGATCTGCGAGGCGGCCGGTTTCACCCGCGGTGCCTTCTACTCCAACTTCGCCGACAAGGATCAGCTCGTGCTGGCCCTGATCCAGGCCAGCATTCAGACTCAGTACGCCGCGGCAGAGCAGGCCATCGCCACGATGAAGGCGACCACCGGAGATCACAGCCCGGCGGATCTGGTGTCGATCGCCATCACCGCGTTCGAGGAAGCCGCACGGCCGGGGCGTGAGGGCATCTTGACCCAGCAGGAGCTACTGCTCTACGCCGCTCGGCAACCCACGCTTCGTGAGCCCTACCTCGCCTTTGCCGATGAGTGTTTGAGGCAACTGGCCACCCTGCTGGCCGACGCCCTCCGATTCACCGGGCTGGAGTTCGCGATCGACTTCGGCGTCGCGATCGAGCTGCTCACCGCGACTCACAATCACCTCGAGATGCAGGCGCTGTTCACCGGCCGGCTCGACCCTGACATCCTGCGTCTCTTGTTGCTGGCCATCACCCGTCCGGTCTGAGTGGCCGCCCCTCGCCACTCTCCCCGAGCTTGTCGAACGGCTCCGGCATCGCGAAGGTCTGGCACGCTTGGTGGCATGCAAATCCTGGTCGTCGACGATGATCAAGCCGTCCGCGATTCGCTCAAGCGGTCGCTGGAGTACTCGGGCTACGAGGTCAGCACGGCGACCGACGGCGTGGAGGCGCTGGCCAGGCTGGCGGTGCTGCGGCCCGATGCCGTGATCATGGACGTGATGATGCCGAGGCTGGACGGGCTCGAGGCCACCCGAAGCCTGCGGTCGGCAGGGAACGACGTGCCGATCCTGGTGCTGACCGCGCGGGATGCGGTCGGGGACCGAGTGGACGGGCTCGACGCGGGCGCTGACGACTATCTGGCGAAGCCGTTTGCGCTCGACGAGCTCCTGGCGCGGATCCGAGCCCTGGTGCGGCGGGCCGGCACGGTCGCCGATTCTGTGGACCCGTCAGCCCGAAACCTCCAGTTCTCGGATCTGATCTTGAACACGCACACCCGCGAGGTGCTTCGTGGGTCCCGGCCGATCAACCTCACCCGGACCGAGTTCGCGCTGCTGGAAGCATTTCTGACCCATCCCCGTCGAGTACTGGAGCGCAGCTGGCTCCTCAACGAAGTCTGGGGCTTCGACTTCCCGACTACCGCCAACTCACTCGAGGTCTACATCGGCTACCTCCGCCGAAAGACCGAGACCGAGGACGAGCCGCGGCTGATCCACACCGTGCGGGGGGTCGGATACGTGCTGCGCGAGACACCACCGTGATCACCCGCCGCGGGCCGGCGGCCCGGTATGTGCCATGCTGGCCCGACTGACCGAATGGCTGCGCGCGCTGCCGCTGCAGCGCCGGGTCGCCTACCTGACAGCGGTGGCAGTTGCGCTGGCGGTCGCGGGGACCAGCATCGCGGGGTACCTGACTCTGCGCTACTCGCTCTACAACGCACTGGATGATGAACTCATCGACGTGGCCCAGTCATTGGCCGTGCCGGTGGCGCAGGACATCCGGTCCCTGGGCGGCTTGACCGAGCGAGCCCTGGAGGCAGGCAACATCAGCGTCGCGGCCGTACGCTCCGATGGCGCGGTCTTCTACGTGCCCGGAGAGCGCACCCACCTCAATCTGGGACCACAGGAGTTCGCCGTTTCGAAGCTGCAGAGCGGCCCGTCGACGCGCTCTGGCGAGGCGAGCAACGGCGAGCCGTACCGGATCGTGGCGGTGACCATGCCCGATCTGGACAACTACGCTCTGGTGCTGGGCCGTCCACTCGCCGCCACGAACAACATCTTGAGCTCGTTGTCGTTGGTTCTGATCCTCTTCGGAGTGGCCGGAGTGATTTTGGCCGCCATTGTCGGGACGGCTGTAGCCCGCTCGAGCCTGGCCCCGATGCGCAGCCTCTCGCTCGCGGTCGAGCACATCTCCCGTACGGAGGATCTGCAGCCGATCGAGATCGCTGCCTCGGGCGACGTCGCTCTGCTGGCCGACGCCTTCAACGCGATGTTGCGTTCGCTCGCGACCTCGCGGGACCGGCAACAACGCCTGATAGCAGACGCGAGTCACGAGCTGCGGACCCCGTTGACCAGCCTTCGCACCAACATCGACCTGCTCGCGGCGGACACGAGCACCGGCATGCTGACGCCTGCGGATCGAACGGCGATCTTGTCCGACGTCCGGGCGCAATTGCAGGAGTTCACCACGTTGATCGGTGATCTGGTTCAACTTGCCCGAGACGAACGGGTCGCACCCGAGCGGATCGACTTCCGAGACGTCGTCAACTCGGCCGTCGACCGGGTCCGTCGTCGTGCGCACGGCCTCGCCTTCGACGTCGAGCTGAACCCCTTCTACGTGATCGGCGAATCGGACACGCTGGAGCGGGCGGTGACCAACCTGCTGGACAACGCGGTCAAGTGGAGCCCACCCGGGGGTACCGTCCGCGTTCAGCTGGAGGGCGACCGCCTCCGTGTGGCCGACCAGGGCCCGGGTATCGCCGACGAGGACCTGCCTTACGTGTTCGACCGCTTCTACCGGTCCGACACCGCGCGGAACACGCCGGGCACGGGCCTCGGCCTGTCCATCGTGGCCCAGGCGGTCACCATGCATGGCGGCTGGATCAAGGCGGGCCGATCCGCTCAGGGTGGCGCTGAATTCACCATCCAGCTGCCCGGCTCAACGACGCTCGAGGGCCTCGCCGTGGCGGTCCCGCAGCGTTGATCAGGAGCGGCCGTGGGTCGCGTAAGGGGTGTGGGTTGGCAAGCTCATCCGTGGTGCCTTGCGGGGCACCCGGAAGCCGGCCATCAGCAGCAGCATCTGTACCCGGAACCGATGCCCGCGGTACGGCTCCAAGATCTCGGTGCAGGCGTCGTCGTCCAAGGCTTCGCCGGTCAGCGCGTAGGTGATCTCCTTGCCGACGT
>DATFQP010000255.1:0-10806 GCA_035264145.1 Propionibacteriaceae bacterium | reverse complement strand
ACGGTCACCTTTTCGCCCTGTCGGACGATCACCAGGTCGACGTGCTCGATCGTGTGCTTGATCGGGTCGCGCTGGACCTGCTTGGGCAACGCCAGCTGAGCCTTGCCGTCGATGTTTATCGACAACAGCGCATTCGCCGTGCGGAGCGCCAGTAGCGTCTCGTGGCCCGGCAACGTGATGTGAATGGGGGCGGTGCCGTGACCGTAGAGGACGGCGGGGATCTTGTCGGCGCGGCGGATCCGGCGGGCAGCGCCCTTGCCGAACTCAGTACGCGATTCGGCGATGAGCTTGACCTCGGGCACGAACGAACTCCTCGAAACTTTGCGTTGTCTACTTCACGGGGCGCCCAGGGAGGAAGTCGTAGCGCTTCTTCGTCGATCACGGTCCTGCGACCCTCGCCGAGGCAACCGAACAACCTTAGCGGACGGCAGGTGATGCCGCCAACCCGGCAAGGCTAGCTCTGACCGGTGAAAAGGCTAGTCACGGAGCCGTCTTCGAACACCTCATGGATAGCCCGGGCAATAAGCGGCGCGATCGAGAGCACGGTCAGGCTGTCGAAGCGGCGTTCGGCCGGGATGGGCAGCGTGTTGGTCACGATGACCTCCTCGAATGCCGAGGCCTGCAACCGTTCGTACGCCGGCCCGGACAGCACCGCGTGGGTAGCAGCCGCAATCACGGATCGGGCCCCGCGGGCCTTCAGAGCCTCGGCCGCCTGACAGATGGTGCCCCCGGTATCGATCATGTCGTCGACCAGGAGGCAGACCTTGCCGGCGACATCGCCGACTACCTCGTACACGGCAACGGTGTTCGCTTCGGTCGGGTCGCGCCGCTTATGGATGATCGCCAATGCGCTGTTGAGGCGATCGGTCCACATGTCGGCCAGCCGAACCCGGCCGGCGTCCGGTGATACCACGGTCATGGTCGCGGTGTCGTAGCGATCGCGGATGTAGTCCGCAAGCACTGGCAGCGCCCAGAGGTGATCGACCGGTCCGTCGAAGAAACCTTGAATCTGTGCCGCGTGCAGGTCCACCGACATCAGCCTGTTGGCGCCGGCGGTACGGAACAAATCGGCGATCAGGCGTGCAGAGATCGGCTCCCGGCCCCGATGCTTCTTGTCCTGGCGCGCGTAGGGATAGAACGGTGCCACCGCGGTGATGCGCTTCGCCGATGCCCGCTTCAGCGCGTCGACCATGATCAGCTGCTCCATCAGCCACTCATTGACCGGCGCCGCGTGGCTTTGGATCACGAACGCATCGGAGCCACGTACGGACTCCTCGAACCGGACGTAGATCTCTGAGTTGGCGTAGTTCAACGCCCGAGTCGCGACGATGTCGACGCCCATCAGATCGGCGATCTCCTGGGCCAACTCGGGGTAGGCGCGGCCCGAGAAGAGCATCAAGTGCTTGACGTTGGGCTTCTTGAATCCGGTCACTGTGCGCCCTCTTCCGGCGTCAGGGAGGATGCCGATGTGGATGACCGCCCCTCAACAGGTCCAGAAGGCGGCCGTTCGGCAGGTTCTTGCCCGGCGTGAGCCGCTTCTGCCGCCGCCGCGGTCTTGGTGCCGGCCCGCTTGCGTGCCACCCAGCCGGCAACGTTGTGCTGACGTGCCCGACTGACGGCCAGCTCGCCGGGCTCAACGTCGCCGGTGATCACCGAGCCGGCGGCCACGTACGTGCCGTCGGCTAGTCGGACGGGTGCGACCAGCACGGTATCGCTCCCGACGAAGCTGTAGTCCCCGACTGTGGTCATGGACTTCCTCACCCCGTCGTAGTTGGCGAAGATCACTCCGGCGCCGATGTTCGCTCCGTCACCGATCTCCGCATCCCCGAGATAGCTCAGGTGGGGTGCCTTGGCTCCGGCCCCGAGCCGGGCGTTCTTCGCCTCGACAAAGGTGCCGATCTTGCTACGTGGCCCCAGAACAGTGCCTGGACGCAAGTACGCGAAGGGGCCCACACTGGCATCCGGGCCGATGACGCTGAGGGAACCGTGAGTGCGTGTGATGACGGCCCTCTCACCGACCTCCACGTCGGTCAATGTGGTGTCCGGTCCGATCGTCGCACCGGTGCCCACCGACGTCGCACCCTCGAGCAACGTTCCCGGCAGCAGCGTCACGTCGGGAGCAAGGTCGACCGAGCTGTGCACCCACGTTGTGGCCGGATCGACCACCGTTACGCCGGCCTGCATCCAGTCCAGGAGGATCCGCCGATTCAATTCCGCGTTCATCGCGGCGAGCTGGACTCGGTCGTTGACGCCCTCGGTCTGCCACAGGTCGTCGATCATGTGAGCCCGCACCGTCTTGCCGGCCCGCCGAGCAGCCGCGACCACATCGGTCAGGTACAACTCACCCTGCGCGTTCTCGGCATGAATCTCGCTCAGGCCGTTGCGCAACGTGGCGGCGTCGAAGACATAGATTCCGGAGTTGATCTCGCTTATCCCGCGTTCCCCGGGTTCGGCGTCCTTGTCCTCGACAATTCGGCTGATCAGCTCGTCGGAATCCCGGACGATCCGGCCGTATCCCGTCGAGTCGGCCACCTGGGCGGTCAACACCGTCACCGCCGAACCGCTGGACCGGTGTACCGAGACCAGCTCGGCCAGCGTCTGGGTTGTCAGCAGCGGGACGTCACCGTAGGTGACCACAACCTCGCCCGTCACGTCGGGTAGATGACCGAGTGCCACCTGCACTGCGTGTCCCGTGCCGAGCTGCTGCTCCTGTATCGCCATGATCACGTGCGGGGCGATCTCGGCAAGATGTGCTTGGACCTGATTGCGATCGTGCCCCACAACAACGACGAGCCGTTCCGGTTCCATGCTGGTGGCCGTGCGGATCGAATAGCTGATCATGGAGTGTCCGGCGATTTCATGCAGCAGCTTGGAACGCGAGGACTTCATCCGCTTGCCCTCACCCGCGGCCAAGATCACGACCGCCGCGACGGGTGGGGACAGGGCAGGGCTGGCGACATCCTGGCTGGACAACGGCGCTCTCCTTGCAGAATCGTGCGCGACTGCCCCGTACGGACGCCGAGCGGACTCAGCGTGGGCACCGTCCGGGTAGCGGTCCGGCTGTCGGGCGCTCCCCGGGTAGGAGTCGAACCTACGTCGCTAGTCCTGATTCAAAGACGAGCACCGCCGTGGTCCGGGGACTGCTCTGGGAGTATTTCACGCCTGGGCGTGTCCTGCTGTGTCCTGCTTTGTCGTGCCATCTGTGACACACGCTGTGACAAAGATGATCATGGCATCACAGTCGCCGCGTCGCTTTGATACCGGCCAACTTGGTCGCGCCTGTGGCGAACAGCTTTACGACGCCCCTGGCCAGTTCGGGGAACGCTGCCGGGTCAGAGGCGGTCGGGGCTGGCGGTCAGTGGACGACGACACTGTTCGGCATCTCGGCCAGCTCGCCCGAGGCTGCGCACAATGTCCCGCAATTCGCCCGAGGCTGCGCACAATGTCCCGCAATTCGGCGTCGTCCGTCCAATATCGCCCCACCAGCCGCGTCGTGAGGGCCGTGATCTATGCGAGGCTCACGCGGATATCCGGCTCAAGGGCGCGTACATCGATGAGCAACTGGATGGCGCGCTTCTGGACACCAAAGCACGACAAGACCTGCGTGGAGCGTTCGGTCTCGAATGGGATGATGCCGGCATGGGCCGACAGCTGATTCGTACCGACCTGGCCCCCGGCTCGTCCCTCTATAGCCAGGGTGTTCGGGTCGGTGATCACATCTGCGTCTCCGGGATGACCGGCACGGATCCGGCGACCGGTGACCTTGCCGGCGGGACGATCCAGGTGCAGACTCGCCAGGCCATCGCCAACTGCCTGGCGATTCTGGAAGCTGGCGGCGCGGGATACGACGACATTGTGGAGGTCGGCGTCCTGTTGACCAACCCGGCCGATTTCGCCGGCCTCAACGAGGAGTACGCCCGTGCGTTCCCCACCGATCCGCCCGCCCGTTATGTAGCCAAACTCGGCGTCGAGCTGCCCGGGGTTCTCGTCTCCATCCGGATGACCGCGATCACCTCCTGAAAGGCCCGCGCGGCAATTCCCTTGCTTTCGCAACTGTCCGAATACCTCATGAGGTTTTTATGCCAGCCGCCTCGGCTCCGGCCTGTGGGGCCTCTACGACGGTGACGTCATGACGTGGCTTGCACAGACCTCAGCGAGAACGAGGCGAAGCAGCCGGCGGCGGACCGGAACGTCATTTTCGACCAGGAGGGTCAGCGAGAGGAACGGCATCGGCGGCAAGTGAGCCCGCCGATCCAAGGTGGAGTCAGCAACCTGGACCACTGCGGGCGAGCTCGACTACTGGGTGCGAGATGGGTCCGAGTGGTGGGGTCGGGTGCGCGGACCAGGCGGTCATCACGTGTGGATCAAAGCTGTTGATCTTCGACCAGCTAAGGATGGCGGATAGCAGCGTTGGCAGCAGGTCTACTAACCGAGGCAGGATGATCAGGGCTATCACAATCTGCAACACAACACCCGCCCAGCGGAGAGCGCAGCCTGCCCCAATGGGCCGCGTGCAGCCGTGCCAGCATCCGGGGGTGCTACCAGGCTTCCAGGCATCGCAGTGGGATGAACACAGGGCCTCCTATGGTGCCGGCCTGTGACACGCTGTGACACGCGAAGGAGCCCCGCCGGTTTCCTCGGCGGGGCTCATTAAGGCTCTGACTTGGGGTTTCTCTCCGAGCAGCTCCCCGGGTAGGAGTCGAACCTACGTCGCTAGTCCTGATTCAAAGTCAGGCGGGCCCTGCCGACAGACCAACCGGGGACCGTGCAACCGTCGTTCGAAATGGCTGCACCGTCTGCGGCCAGCCGCGGCCGACCACGAACAAGAGTACGCACAGCGGACGTTGCGTGTGCGGGTCCGGCACATTGACTAGGCGTCCCCGCTGTCTCCCAATGGTTTGGCCATTCTGATCCACGCGGGGCCTAGCTTTCGCCCCGATAATGAGCGCGCAGATAGGTTCCGACGAGGACTGTGTCGGCATGATCGCGCCTCAGATCTACGCCGTGGCCGGTCACATCGGCGGCGGCCGGGTGCTTGCCGTGGTGGTGACCTTCGGCTACGCCGCATTGTTCGTGGGTCCGGCGCTGATCGGATTTCTGGTCGACCAGCTCAGGCTGCACCACGCCATGATTATGCCCGCGAAACTGTGCGCTGGAACTGCCTTCCTCGCCGCCACGATGCCGAAAAGTGACGCCGACCTGAGGAGCTGAGCACTGGGCGGGTCGGACTTCTAGGATTCCTCTGTGTCCAGCTCCGACCCTGAGCCGGACGAGGTCGATGGCCTCGTCGCAGCTTGGCGTCGAGAACGCCCAGACCTGGATCTTGCGCCGATGGAGGTGCTCTCCCGGGTCACCCGGCTCGCCTACCGCGTCGACCGTCATCGCGCCGAGGCCTTCGGGGCACACGGGTTGGAGGCGTACGAATTCGATGTGCTGGCTGCCCTTCGCCGGTCGGGTGAGCCGTTCTCGCTCTCGCCCGGCCAGCTGGTCCGGGAGACGCTGGTCACCTCCGGCACTATGACGAATCGAGTTGATCGGCTCGCCGCCCGCGGACTGGTCGAGCGGGAAGATCACCCCGATGATCGGCGCGGCGTGCTGGTTCGGCTCACCGACGCCGGTCGAGCGAAAGCCGACGCGGCCCTGGCGGGCCTGCTCGCCGCCGAGCGGACCATCCTCGCCTCCCTCAGCGGTCCCGATCAAGATCAACTCGTGGGGATCCTGAGGCGGCTGTTGAGGTCGTCGGATTAGGCTCAGCCGATCACCCTGGCACCGGTCACTGGGCCCGTGGCGCGGCGCACGGCTCGGCACTGCCCATCGGCGCTCAAGGCCACGCTCAGGTCGACCGCCGCCGCCTCGCTGGCGGCCAGGAAGGCGCACGTGGGCCCAGATCCCGACACCAGCGCGCCCACCGCGCCATACTCCAGTCCCGATTCCAGCACCTGTCGCAGTCGTGGCTGAAGATCCAGAGCAGCGGGCTGAAGGTCGTTGACCAGCGCGGCTCCTAGGGCGACAGGATCACCACTGCGCAGCGCGTTCATCAACGCGGGCGGGACTTCAAAAGCCAGACCGCCGCCGCCACGGAGGCCCGCTCGTCTGGCGCCCAGTTCGTCGTGCCGGCGATAGACCGCTGGCGTCGACAAGCCGTGGTGACCGAAGGCCAGCACCCAGTGATAGCCACCCCGCGCCAGAACCGGCACGACGTGCTCGCCCCGACCGCTGCCCAGAGCAGTGCCGCCCAAAAGAGCGAATGGCACGTCGCTACCGAGCTCGGCGGCCAGCGGACTAAGCTCGTCCGATCCGACGTCCAGATCCCACAAGACGGCGCAGGCCAGCAGCGCAGCCGCCGCATCGGCGGAGCCCCCGGCCAGGCCTCCAGCCACCGGGATCGCTTTCTTGATCGAGAGCAAAGCCCCCAACGGGCTACCCTGACCGTACTTATGGGCCAGAAGGCGGGCGGCCCCCAGCGCCAGGTTCGTCTCGTCGGTCGGCACCAGATCGGCGCCCTCGCCGGAGACGGTCACCGCGAATTCGTCCGGCTCGGCCCAGGCGGCGTGCACCTCGTCATACAGCGAAACCGCCTGGTACACCGTGGCCAGCGGATGGTAACCGTCCCGCCGCGACGGCCCTACGCATAGCGCGAGGTTGATCTTGGCCGGCGCCCGGACGCGGACGCCGGCCAGCTCGGGTGGAAGGGCAGACGCCACATGCTCGAGGCTAGCGGCGACGGTCGCGGTGCCGCTTCACGGGCGCTGACCACTAACTGAACTGCTCCGCGATTCGGGCGAAGTCGCTCACCGAGAGCATCTCGCCCCGCGATTGCGGATCGACACCAGCCGCAACGAGGCGTTCGCTCGCGAGGGCAGGTGCGCCGGCCAACCCGGCCAGCGCCCCACGCAGCATCTTGCGCCGCTGACCGAAGGCGGCATCGATGATCATGAACACCTGCTCCCGGCTGGCGGTGGTCTCCGGCGGCGGTCGCCTGGCGATAGAAACCAGCCCGGAGTCGACATTCGGGACCGGCCAGAACACGGTTGGCGGCACCGTGCCAACCCGTGCCGTCTCGGCATACCAGGCCATCTTCACCGAGGGAACGCCATAGATCTTGGAGCCAGGGCTGGCAACCAGGCGGTCCGCCACCTCCGACTGAACCATGACCAGACCGCGGTCCCAGCTATCGAACACCGCGAGCAGGTGAAGCAGCACCGGCACGGACACGTTGTAGGGGAGGTTGGCGACTACCGTGGTCGGCGCCTCTGGCAGGTCGGTCAGGGTCAGCGCATCGGCTTGCAGCACAGTCAGCCGGTCGCCGCAGCCCGGTGCCCGATCGGCAACGGTCGTTGGCAAAGCGCTCGCCAGCACCGGATCGATCTCCACAGCTATCACCCGGGCGCCGATCTCGAGCAGGCCCAGGGTCAGGGATCCGAGTCCGGGCCCGATCTCCAAGACGGTGTCGGCAGCACCGACGCCTGAGGCGGCGACGATCCGCCGTACGGTGTTGGCGTCAGTGACGAAATTCTGCCCACGTTGCTTCGTCGGCCGGAGGCCCAGCTCAGCGACTCGACGTCGAACCGTAGTCGGGTCGAGGAGCCGGGCAGGGCCAGAGATCAGCTGATCCCCAGCTTTGACGTGCAGGCCGGCCACGCACCCCAGCCCTGAGCGTCCTGGACCCGCTCGGCGACGGCAATTTGTTCCTCACGACTGGCCTCGTGCGGCATGCCGGTTCCGCCGTATGCACGCCACGTGCTGAGGGTGAATTGGAGACCACCATAGAAACCGTTGCCGGTGTTGATCGACCAGTTGCCGCCCGACTCGCACTCCGCCAGGCGGTCCCAGACGGTGCCCGACGACGTGTTCGAACTGCCTGAATTCGATCCACTTGAACTCGAACCACCTGAATTCGAACCACTTGAGCTGCTCGGCTTCTTAGGGCTGGCAGGTTCGGGACTCGCCTGTGGCTTGCTTTCGGCCACCTTGGTGCCGACCAGGATGACGCGGCTGATCGGCGCGGTGGTGATGCTGCTCGACAATTTCTTGCGATCCTTCACCTTGCCGTTGTGGCGCGTCTCGCGGATGACAACGGTCCGGACCCCGTCCCGGCCTTCGACGTCGACCTTCATGGTGCCCTTGGCGAGGGTGTCGGAGCCCTTGCGGATCAACGAGTGTGCGACCTTCTTCTTCTCGGTGACCTTGCGCACGTCGACCCGGATGTAGCGGATGGACGCTCCATCCAGCAGCCGAGCGGTGGACCGGACGCTCAGTTTGTCGTTGGAGTCGACCTTGACCTTGGCGACGGCGAGAGCGTCCTTCACAGTCTGCCCGGTGGTCTTGATGACGCGTTTGCGGCCGGCAGCGTCAATCTTCACTACTTTGAGGGTGGCGATGTCCAGACTGAGTCCCTCCCGCCCGATCCGCGCACTCCGGCTGATAGAGAGGTCCGCGCCTGCGGTCTCGAGCCCAAGGGAGGTCAGTGCCTCACCGACGTTGGTTGCCGTGGTCCAGTAGGACTGCGGCTTGCCGTCCACGCTGACATCGAGCTGCCGCCCGTACTGCACGGCGACGACCGTGCCGTCGGTCAGCTTGGCGCTGGTGCCGGGCGCGATGACGTCGTGCTCACTGATCGCGATGTGCTGGCTCTTCAGCAATTCCCCGACGGTTCCGGCCATGGTGCTGACCTGCCGAGGTGCCCCATCAACAGACAAGGTGACGTCCTTGTTGAGGCTGGCGTAAGCAAAAGTGCTGCCGGCAACGGCGAGCGCGGTCGCGCCGGCGATGGCAGCAGGAATGATCTTGCGCAAAACTCCCCCAAGTGGCCCGATCGTTACATTTCGGGTCGTTCAGTTTGGCGATGACGTCCTGTCGGCGCCCGTACGGTCACGAAAGCATAACGGCCAGCGCGGCTGGACCCAAATCAGCTCCAGCGACCGCGGTGAATGAGCTGAACTCCGGTCTTGCGTGGGCGATGCCGGGACGAGCCGCTGGGCCGCTCGGCCGGGTCGGGGTAGCCGGCGCTGATCACGCCCACGCTGAGCTGCTCGTCGGGTACGTGGAAAGCGGCTCGGACGGCCGGGATCCGATCGGTCGGAATTCCGAAGAAGCTCGCTCCGAGGCTCGAATCGACCGCAGCCAGCAAGATCAGCATGCTGGCCATGCCCGCGTCAACCCACCAGTACGGAGCCGACCAACGGCCAGGGTCTCGATCGGTCCAGCCTTTGTCCGGCTCGGCGTACCTATCCAGGTAGGCCTGCTCGCTCGTCCAGACCTGCAGCAGCGCCGGGGCCGTGCGCATTCCCTCCAGCCAGCGGCCCGCACCCTCAGGAGCTGCGGCAGACCAGAACGAGTCTCGATCAGTCTCCGACTCACAGATCAGCAAGGAGACAGCTTGGGTGAAGCCAGCCGATGGAGCACGCAGCGCCGCAGCGGCCAGCTCGTCCACCAACCCGGCCGGAAGGGGCCGGTCGGCGTAACGTCGGACCATCCGGCGCCGTCGCATAGCATCCCGCAACTCCATCGCTACCAGCTGCCGCCGAACGCCGCGACGGCGTTGTCGTTGAGCGCCCGGCAAAGCGTCGCAAGCTCGATCCCGCGAGCCTGCGCCAGGAAGCGAGCCGTGTGCGGGATGAGATAGGAAGCGTTCGGGCGACCACGGTGCGGCATCGGCGTCAGGTACGGTGCGTCGGTTTCGGTCAGCAGCCGGTCCAACGGCGTGACGGCCAGCGCCGATCGCAGGACATCGTTGTTCTTGAAGGTGGCCGTGCCGGCGAACGACAAATAGGCGCCTCGATCGAGGCACTCCCGGGCGAAGTCTGCGTCTCCCGAGAAGCAGTGCATAACCACCCGACCCGGTGCGCCCTCACTGTCGAGCATCGCCACGATCTCTGCATGTGCATCCCGATCGTGGATGACCAGCGTCTTGTCCTCCGCCTTGGCTAGGGCGATGTGTGCCGCGAAGGACTCGCGTTGGGCGGCATGACCGGCGGCATCGCGGGTGCGGTAGAAATCCAGACCAGTTTCCCCGACCGCGCGGACGCGTGGATTTCCGGCCAGTCGCTCGATGACTGCCAGCTCGCCCGCCAACTCCGACCCCAATCGGGCGGCGTCGTTCGGGTGGATGGCCACTCCGGCGATGACGTTCGGCCACCGCTCGGCGGCGGAGATGGCCCATCGGGAACCCTGGACGTCGCAACCGATTTGCACGATGCGCGTCACCCCAACACGGCGCGCCCGCTCCAGGGCCTCGGCAGCCGACAGGCCGGACACCCCCTCGGTCACATCCAGGTGGCAATGCGAATCGACAACTTGCCCGGGCAGCGGCTCAGGCAGCTCAGGCAGTTCAGGCAAAGTCACGCTGTCCACCTTGGCAGCGTTCAGTGAACGCTGACCACCTCATGCAGCGTTCACTGAACGCTGACCATCTCCTGACGGTCGCGGCCAAGCGGCCGGACGCCCATGACGGGCCCCGCCAAGCAGAGACATCGGTTCGCCCGGACCATGCTCGAGGGCCCTCACTCGGGACGTTGGCGGTCACTTTTCAAAGCCTGCTCGTAGAGCACGTTCTTGGCCAGGCCGCTCGCTTGAGCCACAGTAGCGACCGCCTGCTTCAATTTCGTGCCGCCGCGCACCAGCGCCCGCACCTCCGCCACGCCAGACGACAGGTCGGCCGCAGCGGGACCTGCTCCGGCGACGACGAGGGCGACTTCACCGCGGACCTCGCTGGACTCCGCCCACGAGGCCAATCCAGCGAGAGGTCCTCGGCGGATTTCTTCATGGATCTTGGTCAACTCACGGCAGACCGCCCCACGACGATCC
>DATFQP010000254.1:0-18604 GCA_035264145.1 Propionibacteriaceae bacterium | reverse complement strand
CTCCTCGCTCGAGGAGCCACTGACGTGGGCCAACTCCACGCTCGTCCGCGACGACGCCGTCGAGGCGGTCCGCGCCATGAAGGAGAACGGCTCGGGGCTCCTCAGCACGATCGGCAGCCTCAGCCTGTGCCGGTCACTGCTGCGGGCCGGACTCGTCGACCGATTCCGGGTCGGGATGTTCCCGGTGATCACCGGGGCTACGGGCGCAGAACGCATCTACGACGGCTACCCGGACGTCGCCCTCGAGATGATCGACCACCGGACCTTCGACGGCCGCATCCAGATGGTCGAGTACAAGCCCCGCGTGCTCGAGCACCCGCCGCTCGGCGCCCCTGCGTGACGTCACCCCGTCCACCCGGCCTCCACCCGGCCGATTGGACGCTTCGGTTAGTCCGTCAAGCTGGCGAGCGGGTACGGCGTCCGCGGCTCAGCGCGACCGAGACTGACCGCCTGATTGAGCTATATGGGGCCGGGATGACTCAGAAGGGCATGGCCGAGCTGCTCGGCAGAAGCCCCAGCGCTGTGTGGCACTGCCTGAGGCGGGCCGGATTGGTGTGAGCCCTCCGACGCCATGTTTATCACCGCGAGCGGCTTGCCACGATCCACACCGCAAAACTGAGGTTCGGCCGCCACCGTGATGGCGCGTGCAGGTGGGAGCCAGCACCACGGCCCGCTACCGTGTGTGGACAAGATGTCCCGGCAGCCTTTGCGCGTCCTGATCTCGGGCGCGAGCGTGGCGGGCCCGACCGCGGCGTACTGGTTCTGCCGGCGCGGGTTCGCGGTGACGGTGGTCGAGCGGATGCCGCTGGCTCGGGTGCGGACCAGCGGGCATGCCGTGGACCTGTTCGGGCCGGCGATGGATGTGGCGGATTGGATCGGCGTGCTTCCTGCGGTGATGGATGCCCGCACCCGGACCGAGATTGTCTCGTTCCAACGCCAGGACGGTCGAGGCATCGAGGTCGAAATGCGCCGTCTGGTCGCGGGCATCTCGGGCCGGCACGTCGAAGTCATGCGCGGCGAGCTGGCCGCCATTCTCTATGAGGCGACGCGAAGCGACGCGCAGTACTTGTTCGAGGACTCGATCCAGACAATCGTCGAGGAACCCGAGGGCATCGCCGTGACGTTCGAGCATGCCCCCGCCGACCGGTTCGACCTGGTCATCGGAGCTGACGGCCTCCACTCGATCGTCCGCCGCTTGGTCTTCGGGCCCGAGGATCAGTTCCGCCGGTTCCTCGGCGGCTATCTGGCGGGGGCCGCCCTGCCCAATTACCTCGGCCTAGAAGGCCGGATGGTGGTCTGGAACGCCCCCGGCCGGCTCGCGGCGATCTACCCCGTCCACCAAACCACCATGGCCAGGGGAGGTTTCCTGTTTCGCCGCAGCGAGGAGTTGGCGCTCGATCACCGCGACGTCGAGGGACAAAAGCAGGCGCTGCACCGCATCTATGGAGAGGATGGGTGGCAAGTTCCCCGGCTGCTGGCCGAGATGGACGCCGCCGACGACTTCTACTTCGACTCGATCAGCCAGATCGTGATGGATAGCTGGGTCAAGGGTCGGGTCACCCTGGTCGGTGACGCCGGCTACTCGCCCGGCCCGGCTGTTGGCGGTGGCACCAGCGTCGCCATGGTCGGCGCCTATGTCCTGGCGCAAGAACTGGCCGAGGCCGGCAGCGACTACCAGGCAGGGTTGCGCGCCTATGAGGACCGCATGCGCGAGCTCGCCGCCAAGGCCCGCAGCATCGGACCCACCACCATGTCCACGCTGATCCCGCGGACCGGTATCCAAATCCGGCTGATCCCGGAAGTGCTCCGCCTCGTCAGGCGGTTGCCGCCGAACTTGCAACAGCGCCTGTTCCAGTTGCAGGCAACACCCGCCCGGGCCCTCGGCTCCATCCACCTCACCGCCCCCGCCGAAAAGTAGCGCAGTCAGCGTAGTTGCCGGAGCCTGGCGGTGCCGACGTTCATCCGTCAACTTGGCGAGCCGCCGGATCAGCCGGCGCAGGCCCAGGCCGGCGCCGCCTCAGGTGAGGAGCATGCGGTCGATAAGGGCGTCAAGGGTGACGGCGCCGACCATTTGCTTGCCTGCGCGTACCACCACTAGTGGGGTTCGGGTGCGGGCCATCAGGGCGGCGATCTCCAGCACCGTGCCTTCGGGGCCGATGAAGGCCAGTTCGTTGGGTTGCTGGGGCAGGCACTGCGCAACGGTGCGGCCGTCGAGCTGCTGGAGGAAGTCGTCGGCGTGCTGTTCATCGACCACGCGGGCCAGCGTCGGGTCGTTCATGCAGTAGCTGGGAAGCGCCATCCGCAGTACTTGGGTGCCGGGAAGGATCGTCATCGGCTAGCCGTGCTGATCCACCACGACCAGGCCCGGCAGGTCGCTGCCCGCGAGGAGCTTTAGAGCTTCCAGCGCCGAGGTGTCCAACCCGACAGTCGGGAACGGCGCAGCCAGGTCACGAGCGCGCAGGATGTCCTCCGAAGCAACCGAATTTCGCGGGGACAGTTTCTGCCTACGTACCTCGATTATGCGCCCTCCGGTCAGGCGATGACGAAGTAGCGCAGCCACAGATACAGCGTCGACATCGCCACGCTCACTGCCGCGACCACGAGGCCATATTTGGTGAAGGTCCAGAAACTGATCGGCTTGCCGGCACTCGCGGCCAGGCCGAGCACGACCACGTTGGCCGACGCGCCCACGGCCGTGGCGTTGCCGCCCAAATCGGCCCCGAGCGCCAAGGACCACCACAACACCTGAGACTGGCCGGTCCCATCGGCAGCCACCAGGTCCCCCACGATGGGGCTCATGGTGGCGACATAGGGAATGTTGTCGACGATCGCCGACAGCAAGGCCGAGCCCCACAAGAAGCCGATCGAGGCCAGCAACAAGTTCCCGTCGACGGCCTCCGTGGCAGCTTGGAAATCATCTCGATGACGCCGGTGTTCACCAAGGCGCCGACCATGACAAACAATCCGGCGAAGAAGATCAGCGTTGGCCACTCCACGTCCTTGGCGACGGCCGCGGCATCCAGACGAGACAGGACGAGCAGAAGCAGCCCGCCAAGCAGGGCAACCACGGCGGGCTCCAGTGCAGCACCGTGTGCAGCACGAACGCGGCAGTCACGACGACCAGCACCACCAGACTGATCACCAGCAAAACGCGGATCGCGAATGGTGTCACGTTCCCGAAGGGTGGCAATCGTGGCGGCCCGGTCGGGGTCGTAGCGAAACGCCGACCGGAACAGCAACCGGCACAGCCCAACGAAGACGATCATCACCAGCACGACCAGCGGCGCCAAGTGGATCAGGAAGTCGTTGTAGGTCAGTCCCGCTCGGGACGCGATGATGATATTTGGCGGGTCACCGACCAGGGTCGCAGTGCCGCCGATGTTTGAGGCCAACGCCTCGGCGATCAGAAAGGGTGCCGCCAGCACACCGAGCCGGTCACAGACCAAGAACGTGACGGGTGCGATCAGCAGGACGGTGGTGACGTTATCCAGCGCCGCCGAAGCCACCGCGGTGACCACAACCAAGATCACCATCACCCGGAAAGGCCGACCCTGCACCCGTTTCGACGCCCAGATCGCCAGATACTGAAACGCCCCGGTGCGCTTCATCACCGACACGATCAGCATCATCCCGAGCAGCAGGAAGATGACCCGCCAGTCAATACCTGATTCTTCGGAGAACAAGGCATGCTCAGCGTCGGTGGCACCGATCATCAGCATCAGGGAGGCGCCGCCCACAGCCGCCACCACCCGGTGAAGTTTCTCAGTGGCAATGAAGACATAGGTGACAACGAACACAAGAACAGCCAGCCAGGCGGTAACGCTCACCGCGGCGACCGCCCACACAATAGGCGCCGCAGGGACGGGTCGGCGCAGTCAGCGAACAACACGAAGCCTCCGAGGGGTCGACGTCGCACAACGCCGACCTGGCTTCCCGGCACACCTGTTGCCATCGTAGATGTTCTGCCGATTGCTGCTGAACATACGGCCGGAAACCCCCGATCCGGCTGCGGACTGGGCCCTTCACCCGGTGAAGCGGGCGAGCCGCCATGGCCCGGCCCGTGCGTGGCGCGCCCACCCGTGCACCGGACAAGCCATAACAGGGCGATAGTCGGCATGAAGGATGACGTACGTGACAACGTCCGTGGGGGCGCTGAAGTCGTAGACGCGACCGTCCGGTACCACCCTGGAGCGGTTCGGCAGAGCTGCGGCCCGCATATGGAGGCCGCTCTCGCCCCTGCCGATGGGCCGTCGGTGTTCACCGATTGCCATTTGCATCTTATGTGGGTTGGCCTCACTCAGAGGTGAAGGCCGTCATCACCTAACTGAGTCTTTGGCACTGTTAGGCTCAAACTTTGACGATCTGGTGGGTCGAAAAATAGGCGTGGTCGGGGTGACATCACATGGTCGGGGTGACAGGATTTGAACCTGCGACCTCTTCGTCCCGAACTCGGCGCAGTAGCCGTTCGTAGCCTTGTTTACGCTGGCCGGGACCCGTCTGGATGAAGCCGAACGCGTCAGATGGTGCGGTCGTTGCTGTACTTTGCTGCTGTACTGACCGTCTGGTTCGTAGGCCTGGGTGGAGCGTCCGGGGTCCACGAGCGCGGATGTGGCGCCCACGGTTCTGGTGATCGAGCCGTGGCGTCTCGGACAGTCGCCACCTGAGCAATTGAGCGCGCCCTCAACACTGGTCCTTCTGGCATGCCGGTGCCACGATTCCAGCGTGAGAGCTGACAGGAGTGGCAGGCTCCGACGAGCTGCGGTGTGGTTCCCTGTCGCCATCGCTATTGGGGTGCTTGTCGTTCTCGCAGCACGTGCTGATGTCGCCGCGCTACATGCGAGCCCGTGGCTGATCACGTTGGATATGGCAACTGGGCTGGCCTTCGTTGTTGCAGCCGTCGTCGCGCGTGGATCATCGGCCGAACGCGTGCTGATGGCGGTAGTCGGTGTTGCCTGGCTGATGGCCTCATTCCTGCCCGCGACCCGGTCCCTGCACCAGACAGTGCTGGTTGTGTCGTTGGTTGCGTTCCCCACCGGGCGGGTACGTGGGCTGAGTCGCTGGCTGTTGGCAGGTCTGGCCGTGCCGGTCGGGTTCGGCGTACTGCCGCAGATCGGTGTGGCAGCCGTGTTCGCTCTGGTCGCTTTGCTTGTTCTGATCGAGGGCCGACGCGATGCCGCCACTGCATACCCGACGGTCTCGGCCATCGCCGTCGCGGCCGTACTCGGCGCCTCGTGGTCGATCTCGCGGCTGCGAGCGGAAGCCTTCGATCCGACTGTGGCATTGGTGGGCTATGAATTGGTGCTCATAGCAGTCGCGGTGTCCTTCCCGCTCGCAGCTACGGTGGTCATCCGGAGCCGAGCAAGGCTCGCCGACAGGTTGCTGGCCGACGAGCGGCTCGTTGGTCTCGAGGGGTTTGCAGTCGTGTTGCGACGTGCGCTCAGCGACCCCAGCATTCAGGTCTTTCGTTGGCACGACGCTAATGCGAGGTACGTCGACGATCGGGGTCGCTCTGTGACCACAGGAGGCGGCGAGCGGCGATGGCTCACGGTCGCCGATGCCGAGGCGCCGGTTGCGGTCGTAGCCTATAGATCATCCGCTCTGGACGATCCGGGGACAGCCGAAGCGGTCACGGCTGGCGTCCGGCTGGCGGTAAGACACGAGCGTCTGCAACACGAGCAGCAGCAGCAGCTCGTCGAACTTGAGGCGTCCCGAGCGAGGATCGTCGCTGCCGCGGACCGAGAGCGGGAGCGAGCCGCGACACAGCTCCGAGGGGACGTCGGAGTGTCCCTGCGCCTCGCCCAGTCGGAGTTGAGCGCTGTACGGACAGCAGAGCAGGACCCCGCAGTGGTTGAGTCACTCGACATCGTTGTCGGCGAACTGGCCACAGCCCGGACAGAGATCGTCGAACTCGTTGCAGGAGTGCCTCCGGCGCGCCTCGGGAGCGGGCGGCTTCAGGAGGCCCTGCAGGCATTGGTCCAGTACAGCCCGATTCCGGTGTCAGTGACCGTCGCCGCAGACGCGGCCTGCGACCAGGACACAGAGACCGCGCTCTTCTACGTCTGCTCGGAAGCGCTCGCCAACGCAGTCAAACACGCGGACGCGAAGCGGATCGGCATCACGGTGCAACGGGTCAATGGCGCTATCGAGGCTGTCATATCCGACGACGGGCGAGGCGGCGCGGACCCGACCGGCTCAGGTCTGCAGGGGCTCGCCGACCGGCTGGCAACACTGAACGGCCGGCTTCAGATGGATAGCCGACCCGGAGCCGGCACGACGGTGACAGCTGTGGTTCCGAGCTAGCCTATCTTCGTCCAGGGTTCGACTATCTTCTCGAATGCGACTCCATTGACGTCGCCGCTGAACTTGAGGCTGTCGTCATCAATCGTCCAGAGGAGTGTCTCGCCACCGCCCGGCCCGCAATAGCCCGGCCTTGTTTCCGACACGGGCAGCTTGCAGCCGGTGAGTTTGGCCATCCGTTCGGGTTCGTGAACGAAGGACACGTTATGACCAGATCCCCGCAGATCGCCGACGTCAACTGGATAATCCTGGACCGAGCCTCCGCAGTCAGTGCCTGGATCATCGATGGGACGGCAAGCTATCTCGTATGTCCCCCCCTTGACGATGAGCGTCCAGGTACCTGAATTCCCGTTGGCATTTGTGTACCCGGCAACAGCCAGGTCCGCAACCGTGACCTCAGTGCGATAGATGCCGTCTGGCAGATCGGATACCTGGTCTGGAGCGCCGCCAGCCGGTCGGTCGTCCGCCGTGCCTATCTGGCAGTCCTGGGCCACGCCGGGAACGTCAGGCTCTGGGTGGTTGGCCGCAACCGCCTGGATCTCTGTGAGCAGAGCCCTGTTGGTCGGGTCCGCGGCGAGTCCATCCAGAACCGGCTGCAGGTTGGTGCGCAGCAAGGCGATCTGGTCCGGGCTTGCGGCGATGAAGCGCGTGCCTTTCCCGCACAGATCTTGTGCAATGGTGGATTCGTCGTAGGTCGCATCGACCGAGACCTGCATCGCTTTATCAGCGGCCTCGCGTATCCAGCCCCGCTGCTCGTCAGTGAGCGCGCCGAAGCGTTCTTGGCTGACGGCCAAGACGAAAACCTTCGGCCACAGCACGACGTTGGCGGTGACATAGCCGGCCTCAGTGGTATTGCCCATCTGCGCGTACTGCGCAATGTCGAATTCCACGCCGCGCAGGCGCCCAGCCCGTACCTCATCGATCCATCCGAAGCCCAGATTCACCGCCGTCGCGCCGAGGAGGCGTACAGCGTCCGTTTGGACTGGTGAGTTGTAGACCCGGAATGTGGCACCGGCCCAGTCCTCTGGCCCGAGCAGGGGGGCCTTCGCAGCGAACGGCCGGCGCAGCGGACCAACCGCGAGGTTGAGACCGACAACACCTGTCCCGTCGAGTTTCGCCAACAGCTTGTCTGCAACGGGGCCTGATACCAGAGTTTTCTCGGCCGCGTAGCTCGTCAGCGTCATGGGAGCCTCGACCGCCTCCAGGCCATTTATGCCGGCGTTGGCGAAGGCGCGGGTCGAGGGCCAGCCGCCATCCACCTCACCGGAGGCGATCGCGTTCACCAGATTGGATTCCGCGTCGCCGGCGCCGCCATCGTATTCCGTCGTCATCTCGACCTTGAGCCGGCCGCCGGACACCTTCGCCAGGTTCTCGACGAAAGCCTCCGGTCCGTACGACTGGCCGTTGTTGTTGACACGATCGATGGTTGCCAACCGCAGCACAACCGTGTCGCTCCCAGACTTGTCAGTACCGGGTGCGGCCGAGCAGGCCGCTACTACAGCGATGGTTGCCGCAACCGCGGCCCATCGGCCAATTGATCTTGTGTTAATGGGGCCCTTCTCATCGACACCTGTTTGGCGCCGCGTTGCGTCAAGTGTCGCACCGGTCGTGGGTGAGATCATGACAACTCAAACAAGGCAGCGACCGCAGGCCATGCGATCTCGGCGGCCTCGGTGTTTCCGCGGACGTTCAGGTGGTTCCAATCGCTGGAGAAGTTCTCGAGGCGGTCTATGTATGCGGCGCGAGCTCCGTCGTCGGTGCGGCAGTTTGGCACCGTGGCGCACACCCGGGCCTGCTCGGTCTCGTAGTCCTCGATGATGGAGGTCCCCGTGTCGAAGGCCTTTTTGTTCAGCACCCCATCGGGCTCGTAGAAGTCACACATGCCGGTTCCTGTGAGTTCCGCCTTCACGGTCGGGTCCTCGGCGACCAGCTTCTTGACAAACGATGGACTGGGTCGTCCGAGCTGTCCGACCATCAGGATCCGTGAGTCGGGCGAGGCCGTGGTCACGAGCTCCAAGGCAGCTGCGAGCGCGACCCCGACCTCGGGCACATGCGCGTCGTCTGTCCCGTCGCATCGGATGTCTCCGTCGAGCGTCTGGACCACGACGAGTGCCGGAGTCGGAACGGTTTCAAGGGCGCGCTGCGCCTGCGCAAACAGCGTGGAGGCAGGCGCACCACCTTCGGCGGTATTGGCAACATGGCCGTCGGTTTCCGGACGGACGGCAACGAGTCGCCGGTAGAGGCTGTTGACCTGAGGTGACGTGCCTGTCGCCCACGAGTTCTCGAGGGCGACCTGACCAGGACGGCTCGGATCGGAGTTCTCACCGGTCAGGCCGGAGTGCCCGATCGCAATGACACCGACTGGGTTTGCGGAGTTGGCCGCAGTCGCGGTCGACGAGGTGGCCGGGCCGGCCGCGCCATGGTCTGCGATGTCCGCACTGCCGCACCCACTGACCGCCAACGCCAAGGCGATGATGGCGGTCAGAGTGGCAGCTGATCTTCTGTTCATGATGTGCTCCTGGGTAGTCCGATGCTTTTGACACTAGGGGCCGGGGTTGGCGTGGCCTACCGGGTTTCCTCGGTATTCGGATGTGGATAACACTGAGCTGAATAACCTCACAGCCCACGCCCGCAGGATGGCGATAGATGGCCCGATCCGGCTCGATGCAACGCGTGCTTCGGGTGCGCGCACCCGCGGCCAGCATGGTGATCACATCGATCGCCACGGGGGTGGCGGTGCTGACGGTGCTGGTGTCAGTTTTGGCCGTTCGCGCCGGGGACGATCCTTTCACCTATGCCGGCAGGCGTTTTCCAGCCTGGCTGACAGTGGCCGGCCTGATTGTTTTCGGGTTCATCGTCGCCGGCTTGTGGGCGCCCCGGACCCGCCCGGGAGCATCCGGTGGCTTGGCAGCGGCGACGATTGGATCGCTCCTTCCGTTGTGGGCCACGTGGTCGTGGCTTCCTGACCGGGTTCAGGCTGGCGTGCTCGCTGCAACACCGTTCGCCGTGATGGTCGCGCTCGTAGCGCTGAGCTGGTCGGCATCGGGTTCAAGCAATCCGTCCTCGGCAATGCGAATCGTGTTCATACTCGTCGTCGGCAGCGGAGTCGTTCACCTCCTCGGCTACAACCCGTTTGCTGACTCCGGATGCACGCTCACCTGCGCAGATGTCACGCCGGTTCTCGGCGGATTGATGTCCACCCGGTCCGCAGTGGGCGTGTCGTGCTCGCTGACCGTCGTCGGGGCGGTCCTCGCCGCCGTCATCGTGCTGAAAGACAGCGATCGGCACACCCCACGCCTGGTCATTGGCGCCGTATTTGTGGCGCTGTGCTTGCAGGCGGTGGCAGCAGCCGTACGGTTGGGCAAGTGGGGGGACAGCACAACCGCGGGCCTGCGGCTCATCCTCCCAGCCGTATCCGTGGCAATCGTCGGCATCGCTGCGAGCATTGTTGTGACTCGTACGCTGCGCGTGCGCAACGCTGTCGACCGGTTGGCCGCCCGGTTGTCCGGACCGGTGGCAGCACTCACCGGCGTCCAAGGAGTGCACTTCGCTGTCCCAGGCGAGGCGCGGTGGGTCGACGTAGTCGGGCGGGACGCCACCGACCTGCCCGGCCAAGATGAGAACGTCGTTCTGTCGGACGAGTCCGGCCCAGTGTTTCGTCTCCTCGTGGCACGGGGTACCGACCAGGGCGACCTGCTCGCTGCGCTCACACCCGCCACCCGGCTAGCACTGCAGAATGCTCAGCTCTCGGCGGTAGCGAAGGCGCGGCTAGCCGACCTTCAGTCCTCTCAGCGACGCGTGGTCGCCGCGTCGGACAGTGAGCGACGGCGCATCGAGCGCGACCTGCACGACGGTGCACAGCAGCGCTTGGTCAGCGCCGCGTTCCATCTGAAAGTCGCGCTCGCTGGCGCGGATCCATCAGGTTCTCTACGCCTGGCGGCAGCAGAAAGTCGGATTCGGGAAGCGCTCGGGCAACTGCGCCGCCTCGCGCATGGCATCTTTCCCAGCGTGCTCGTCGACGAGGGACTGGCCTCGGCCCTGGACGAACTGATCGCGGCATCCGATGTTCCAACCACGCTGGATGTCCGTATGCGCGACGATGTCGGCATGGAGACGGCAATGGCCGTGTACGCAACGGTCGCCGCCGTCCTCAACTCGATTGAACACCCTTTGCCTAACACGCTCGCCGTGATCTTGGTCGACCGGAACGGTGACACACTGACCGTCAGTGTGGAGGTCGAATGCGCTGTCGGAACGGTCGTGGCAGCAGACTTCGTTGATGTTGCCGACCGCGTCGGTGCGCTCGGCGGACGGTTCACCACGGCGGAAACAGCAACGGGCGCGGCAGTGGTGACGGCGGTGATCCCATGCGGGTCGTAGTCGCCGACGACATGATGCTGGTCCGGTCGGGTCTCGTCCGACTGCTCACCGACGCCGGCGTCGAGGTCGTCGGGGAGGCAGCCGATTCCGATGCACTCATGCGGTTGGTCGCACTGGAACGGCCGGATGCGGCGACCGTAGACATCCGGATGCCGCCGACCCACAAAGACGAAGGTCTAATAGCGGCTCGCCGCATCCGGGAGCGCTACCCGACGACTGCAGTTGTTGTGCTCAGCCAATATCTCGAGGCGCGCTACGCCCTGCGGCTGCTTGCCGATCAACCCAGCGGGCTCGGTTACTTGCTCAAGGAACGTGTCTCAGACATCGCGATCCTAGTCGACGCCATGCGGCGGGTGACCGAGGGTGAGTGCGTTGTCGACCCCACCATCGTGTACCGGCTCATGAAACGTCGGCGCCCGGATTCACCGCTCAGCCACCTCACGCCACGCGAGCGAGAGATTCTCGCTCTCATGGCCGAGGGCCGGTCGAACGCGGGCATCGCCGGCGAGCTCGTGGTCAGCGAACGCACCGTCGAGACAGTCTGTGCCCAGGTCTTCCGCAAGCTCGGCCTCGAGCCATCACCGGACGTCAACCGCCGCGTTTTGGCAGTGCTCACGTTGCTCCGCAGCTGAGGCATTGGAGCCCCAACGAGACGCTGAGAGGTTCCATTGAATGGCTGCGGCGTCGGCAAGATTAGAGAGGAAAGCGAGAGAACGCCCCCCGCCGTTGGTGGTGGGTCCGGCTGTGAGGTTTCAGCGGCTAGGGCCCAACGCGGATGGCGACATCGATCGTGGCACGGGTGGCTGCTGGTCGAATGGCCTCGTCGTGGTGCGCCTGGTCGCCAGGATCGCCTCAGGGGTTGCGGGATCCTGGTTCGGGGTTTCCGGTAGCTGGTCGAGGATGCGCCACCACAGCGCTGCGGCGGGGTGGTCGTCGGGTAAGGGTCCGGCGGCGGCCGCCGACCGCACGAGGAGGGTGGCGTCGAAACCTGCGCGGGTGAGGTTGGTCAACCTTTCCTCGAGTTCAGGCAGGAATGGGTCCCCGGTGGCGCTGGGGACTTCGGTGGCGAGCAGCCGCCGCCAGTGCCCCTCTCGGTTAGTGTCCGCGGCTGCGAGTCGCTTGTCGAGTTGATGTTGGACGATTCGGGCAGCGTTGTCGAGTTGGGGTGGCCCGGTGGGTCGCAGGTCGCTGGGGTCGATCTGGGTGGCGGCCCGCCATACCTGCAGGTCGGCGATCAGCTCCGCCGGCACCGGGGTGTGCGGCTGGGCTGCCCAGGCCGGCGTCTCAGCTGCGGCGTTGCTGCGGACCTGGTCGGCGAGCTCAGCCACCAGCTGTGATCGGGCATTCAGGTATGGTCCCCAGTCGCGGTCGGCGGCAAGCCGGTGGGGAATGCTGGGCAGCCACGGCAACGGCCCCCCGGCGGTGACGTGGTTGACGTCTTGGATCCGCGAGTCGACGACGGCAGCCTGATCATGTGCGCTGGTCAGCTCCCGGCTTGTAGCGGCGGTGAGCAGTTCAGCAACCGGATCGGCACCGGCGGCGGCTAGGAGCAGCAGGTGGCCGCGCAGGGTCGGCCATGCCGGCTCGTCTGACAGCCCAGGCAGCAACTGGTTGGCAGAGATCTCCACAGCCTGTACTGCACTGCTGCCGATGGCGGCTTCGGCGGCCATGTGCAGGGCGTCGAGGTAGCGCGCGACGGATTCGCCGAGCCGGACGGCGGGGTCCTGTTGCTCTCGCAGCAGGGTGCTGGCCGATCGTGGACTGCCGTCTCGGGCAAGGATTTGTTCGAGCAGCTCGGTCGCGGTGGAGGGCCGGATCGTGTCGGGCCGGATGAGGGTGTGCGGGTCCCTGTCGCCGACCACCGAAACGTAGATGTGGTTGGCGGTGCGGCCGCGGGTCACCATGGTGTAGAGCTGCTGCCGGGACTCCTCACCGGTCGCCACGCCACACATCGTGTCGGCGGTCACGCCTTGCGCGGTATGCACAGTGGTGGCGTAGCCCAACTCGGTAGCTGTGGAGACATAACCGGCGGGGAGCGTCACGGTGCGGCCGTTCCGTACGTGCCGCACAGTGAGCCCACCGATCCTGGTCAGGTTGAGGATGCTCCACCGGTCACCGTTTTTCACCCAGTCGGTTGCACTGATACGCAGTCTGCGGTTGTTGACCCGGGTGATGATCAAGTCGCCGACGCTGGCCCGGTTGCCGTCGCCCAACTCGATCTCCTGGCTCGGGGTGGTGTCGGCGAGGCGGTGGTTGCGGGCGCGCTGGTTGAGCCGGCTGACCAGCTCCCGGGTCGGAGCCAACATGATCGCATCGAGGCCTTGGCTGCGGTCGTTCTGCCAGGCGTTGAAGACGGCGTCGAGGGTGGTGGTGGGGTCGCCGACGTGGACGCGTCGCCGGTCCAGGTAGAAGCCGAGTGCTTCGGGTCGACCGTCACGGATGGCGAGGGTGGCGGCGGCCTCTGCCGGGTCGGTGAACCGGTGCAGCTCGATCAGCCGGAGGGCGCCATAACTGGCTTGGATGTCGCGGAGCACCCCGCCGGCTCCGATCGCGGCGAGTTGTTGATCATCACCGATAAGCCGGATGCTGCCGCCACGGCCGATCACAAATTGGACGGCGGTGTCCAGGGAGAGGGTGTCGGCTATCCCGGCTTCGTCGATGATCACCAACGTGGAGCGGCCGATGCGTTCCGCCCACTCGGGCAGGTCATTGTGGTGGATGGACCAGGTGAGCTTGGCCAGCGTGTCGGCCGGTACGCCGGTGGCGTCGCGGAGTTGCGCGGCAGCGGCGGCGGACGGGGCCAACCCGACCACGTGGCCGCCGCCCTCGCGCCACGCCTGAGCGAGGGTGCCCATGGCGGTTGTTTTCCCGGCGCCAGCGGGCGCGATCGCGAACTGCAGCCGCGCCCCGGAGGTGCACATGGCACGAACCAGACCAGCCTGTCCGGCGTCCAGGCTGACCCCGTTTGCAGCCGATTCGAGCAAGGCGAGCTCCACTGTGGCGCCGCCCAGGACCCGGCCGTCGGTGCGGCCCGCGGTGGTGACGAGTCGTTGCTCGGCGGCCAGGATCCGGGGCGAGGTGAACAGGTCCGATCCCGCAACGCTGTAGACACTCGAACCGTCTGCCCGACGCAACGCCCCTGGCTCGCTGATGGCGTCGTCTCGCCGAGTCAAAGAGATCGATTGGGTGTGCAGCACCTCGGTCACGAGCAGCTCGACCAGTTGATCGACTTTGTTGGTTGCAACCTGTACGGCCCGGACCTGGCGTTGTGCTTCGGCGCGGACATGCCAGCTCTGCCAGGTCGAGCGGCGTTCCTCCACCGCCTCTAACACCTTCTTGGCCGTCGCCGTCTCCCACTCCCCATCCACCCGGGGGCTTGTCATCGAGATCGGATTGAGCGTCCTTTTGATCATCTCCTGGACCGCGTCAGGTCCGCCGAGCGTTTCTACGGCCTGGGCATGCCAGGTGGCACGCTGCTCGTCCAGCGTGCGAGGTTCGTGCTTGGCGTCCCTGGTTTCCAAGGTGGCCTGCTGCGCCAGCCGGAACGCCTCCACCGGCGTCGGCGGCCGACCATGATCACGCTGAAACCTGGCCGCCAGCTCACCTTGCCGGTCCTTGATCAACACCCGCCGCGTCGACCAACGCTGGTTCAGCGCCGGGTCCACGCCGACGATCTCCCGCACCGGCCGCCTAGCCGCATCGGTGTCGGGCCGGTCCGCGAACCGCACACCCAACCGCTCGCGGAGATGGTGCTCCAGGGCAGTGTTATAGGTCTCCGACGCCGCCACGGTTGCCTTGAACAGCACCCGTCCGTCGATGGACAACCATCGTCCATCGAGGGTCTGCACCTTGTTCGCCACCGCCACATGAGTGTGCAGATCCGGATTCCCGGCTCGGGAGTCGCGGTGGGTGAACGCGGCCGCGACCAGGCCGCGGACGTTGACCTGCCGGACCCCGTTTCGTCCCTGCCGGGTGAACAAGGCATGGCCTTCGATGAAGGCCAGCGCATCCTGCACGGCAGCCTGGTGCGCCCGCTCGATCTGCGCGGCGGCATGAGGGTCGGCGACCGCCCACAACGCCGACACCGACTTGACCGGGGAGAAGGTCAGGTCATAGCCGGCGACCGTCTGGGTGCGTGGACGCGACTGCTTCGCGATAGTGGCCGCGATCTCGCGGGCATCGATCGGATCGCGGCAATGCTCGGTTCGGAAGAACTCCCACGCCACCTCGGTACGGACCTGCGCCCGAAGTGCCGCAGAGACCGACTCGTCCGCGAGCTGTCCGGCGGCCGCCTGCCGGGTGGCAATTCGCTTCGCCACCTCGATACGGAATGGGCTGACCTCGGTGGCGTAAACCTTGAACGGTGCGCCCAGCCGCGTCGCTGTCTTGATGTTTGTGTCGGTCACGTCGGCGGCCGCGAACTGCTGCAACCGTTTGGTGGCGAGGGGATGCATTCCGGCGCCGAACAGGGCCCGCATCTGCTCCGCGGTGACCGCATCCCCAGCGTTGAGGCCGTCGATGCCGACCAGGCCAGATCCGATCCAGGCTCCCGGAGTCTCTCCGCGTTCGGTGTAGTAAGAGGCCAACCCAACATGACCCTTTTCGGTGGCATCCAGCGCCGCCACCTGCCGGGTCAAATAGTCATACCCCGACCCGGCGCTGAGCTTGTGGATGCTCATCGTCACACCCACTAAAGGCCAGCCAGGTCAACCCAGCGATCAGTTAAGCCGGGGTACGTACCGACAATGCAAAGAGGTGTGTGGCACTTCGGATCTTGAGGTCGAGGCGCGGGGTACGTGAGTCCGCTCGGTAACGCCTCCATAATGGCTAGCGACACCGGCCCAGCCTTTGGAGCGTGACAGTTAATCATCGTTCGAACGAGGTTTTCCTCGGTTGGGATGAGTAGTCCCGACAACGCGACACATCACAAGATGATCATGATTCAGGCTGCATGAGACGGTCCAGCAAAGTCCAGGCCTCGATCACCCGCGCGGTGTACGTGGGCCGAGGAAACGCCGCGGACTCTGCCAACTAGCTCGGCAACCACAAAAGCCCGGCTCTTTGATGACCGCCCGCGCGGGCAGTGCTGGCTTCTGGCTGTGAGAGTCGAGGTTTGTCCACAGCTTTAGCTTCCGCTCGACCGGGGTGGCGAGCATGTGGCTGGATGTGGTGAACCTTCCGGTGGACGGGAGTGGCGAATGGGGACGCGTCTAGTGGATCTGAACATGTACAGCCAGCGAGGCTATTGATCATCATGGTGGACTCGGCATCCGAGATGATCTTGACGCCCCGCTGGTACACCGTGGCCCAGGTTGCACAACTGCTCAACTATGGGGAGAGCAAGGTCCGGATGCTGATCATCACGGGACAGCTACGGTCGATCAAGGACGGCCGATCACGCAGGATTCTTCCGGAGTGGATCGAGGCCTACGTTCAAGATCGCGCCAAGGCGACTGAGGACATCTGGTGACGAGTCGGAGGGCCAACGGCGAGGGGTCGATCTTCCCGTACCGTAATGGGTTCGCGGCCTACGTTTGGGTCACGACTCCGTCAGGGAAGCGTCAGCGCAAGTACGTGTACGGACGAACGCGGGAGGTCGTCCATGGCCAGTGGGTGGAGCTCACGCGGAGAGCTGCACGCGGGCCTGTTGTTACCAAGGTGCCAACGGTTGGGCAGTTCCTCCATCGGTGGCTTGAGGACACGGTTGCTCCGAATCTGGCCCCGCTCACGTACGCGACATACGAGAGCCATGTGAAGCACTACATCGAGCCTGGCATCGGTGGGCTCCGGCTTGATCACCTTCGGGTTGCCGATGTCCAGGCGTGGCTCAATCGCCTCGCCACACAATGCCAGTGCTGCGCACAAGAGAAGGACGTCCATCGGGCGCTTCGCGGCACGGCACGGTGCTGCGCGATCAGGAAGTGCTGTCATCAGGTGCCATCACCGCGCACAATCAAGGACGTCAGGACCGTCTTGCGTTCAGCGCTGCACTCGGCAGTACACCAAGAATTGATCGACCGCAATGTCGCCCAGCTTGTACAGATTCCCAAGCAGCGCAAGCGCAGGCTGGTGCCGTGGACGAGCGATGAGGCCAGGCGTTTTCTGGAATCTGCTCGCTCCTCTTCCGATCCGCTGTACGCCGCCTATGTACTGGTTCTGGTCCTCGGTCTTCGGAAGGGCGAGGTTCTGGCCTGGCGTGGGGGGCCGTCGATTTCGACCAGGGCGCACTGGTGCCCGACCATCAGCTCCAACGGGTCCGGCGATCACTCCTGTACCGGGAAACGAAGACCGAGGCATCTGATGCCTGGCTGCCCATGCCCGACATCGTCGTCGCGGCGTTGACCCTCAGACACGCCCAGCAAGACGGAGAACGCGAGGCTGCCGGCGAGATCTGGCAGCAGACGAAGGACACTTCGTCGCTGGTGTTCACCGGTCGTTATGGCACTCCCGTCGATCCTCGCACTCTCAACAGGAAGTTCACGGCGCGCTGCGAGGCCGCGGGGGTGCGACCGATCACCGTTCATGACGCGCGGCACACATGTGCCACGCTGCTCGTCGACCTCGACGTGCATCCGCGCGTGATCATGCGGATCCTTTGGCATACTGACCAAGCCGTCACGATGGAGATCTACGCGAATGCGAGCTCGGCCGCCACGCGCGAGGCGTTGCGGCGACTTGGGGACGTCCTGCACTGAGGGCAACTGCTGTACTTTGCTGCTGTACTCGCAGCTCAGCGGGCGCCCTCCAGCCTCTGAATACCTGTCTGATCAGGCCTTTCACTGGTCGGGGTGACAGGATTTGAACCTGCGACCTCTTCGTCCCGAACGAAGCGCGCTACCAAGCTGCGCCACACCCCGCGGCTCCTGAGCCTCGGAGATTCTAGCCCATGGCCGACACTCGTCGGGTCGCCTAATTGTCGCGGGGGATCAGCGTGAGGAGTGTAGCCTCCGGGGGGCAGGCGAAGCGGATCGGTGCGTAGGGCGAGGTGCCCAGGCCGGCCGACACGTGCAACCACGACTCGTGCCCGGCGGCCTCGTACCGAGACAGACCCTTGGCCCGCGCGCGGTCAAGATCACAGTTGGTGACCAGGGCGCCATAGTAAGGAACGCAGACCTGGCCGCCGTGGGTGTGTCCCGTCATGATCAGGTCGTGGCCGTCGCTGGCGATCGCATCCAGCACCCGGCGATAAGGGGAGTGGGTCACGCCGATGGCGACATCGCACTCGGCGCGATCGACCGGTCCGGCCACGGAGACGTAGTGATCTTGCTGCAGATGCGCATCGTCGGTGCCTCGAAATCCGAGCCGGACCCCCTTGATCACCACCGTCTCGCGGGTGTGGGTAAGGTCAATCCAGCCGGCTTGCTTGAACTCACGATCAAGATCACCCCAGGGCAACCTCGGACTGTCCTCGACCTTGGGCCGCCTGCTTCTTCCGAAGTACTTCAGTGGATTTTTGAAGGTCGGCCCGTAGTAGTCATTCGACCCCCACACGTAGACGCCCGGCACCTTCAGCAGGTCCCCAAGGCTCGCGACCACGTACGGCACTGAGTCGCGGTGGGCGAGATTGTCTCCGGTGTTGATCACGAGGTCCGGGTTGAGATCGGCCAAACCCGAGAGCCAGCGCTGCCGCGCCCTAGCGGCCGGCACCATGTGGATGTCGCTGATATGCAGCGCGCGGATCGAGCTTGCACCGGGCGGCAGTACCCGGACGGCGATCGTCCGCAGCCGAAACGCGTTCACTTCGTACAGGCCCGCGTACGCCAGGCAGCCAGCACCGAGGCCTGTCAGTGCACCGGCCGTGGCACCGACCGCCTTCGCTGTCCTGCGTGCGCGAGACGACATGAGGCAAACGTTACAAGGGATTGACTGCCACACTGGGCACATGGCCGACGCTTCGCCAAGCTCAGGACTCGACCCTTCCACGGGT
>DATFQP010000253.1:0-3589 GCA_035264145.1 Propionibacteriaceae bacterium | reverse complement strand
CGGTCGCGATCTCGGTGGTGCCGATGGCCGACAAAAGATCAGGGCGAACAGCGCAGATGAGAAGAGGGCAACCTGGAGGAGGAACAGGTCGTTAGTTGCTGCCTCGCGGAGGTAATAGGTGTAGGTGCACACCGTGGGGCGAGCATGCTGAGCCAGAGGAGCACACTGCGGGTGGAGTCCCGCGGCACGCCGGCCAGGACGTGCGCGAAGTCTCCGTCGAGGCTGGTCGATCCCAAACCATGATCAACTTGCCCAGCACGTCTTCGCTATAGCTCGAGGGATCGGACTTGCCGATCGGCATAGGTGCGATTTTCGCCTCGACCTTCATCTTTGCGTAACTCTCGCGGGCGTCAGCATGATTCACGCGGTCCCATGTAGGGCCCCAAATTTAGCCCCAGATGATGGCCGCAGGGATCAGAAGGCCCATGAAGATTACGAGCCACGGCGGAATTCTGGGTCGGAGTAGATCGTGTGTGGTGCGTATGGTAGGTGCCCTTCGGCCCCGTGTGTGGGACCGAAATTCGCATGGGTCACCCCCCGTCTGCCCAGTCGTAGAACGGCCAGTCGATTGGAGACCGCGACAGCGCCAACCGGCTCCAAAGCCTAGCCTGAGCACAGGCCCAGCGCCTCGCCGCACGCGACACTTCTTTTGGTCACGTGCAGTAGGTCGTCGGTCTCGGGGCGCAGCCGTAGGCAGCGGCTCACCAAGGTCCGCTTGGTCAGGACGACCAGCTCGTCGCGCAGCGGGATGGTGCGCCGATCATGACGCCCCACAAGGTGTTGAACGCCTGGGTTCTGGCCTTGACCGCACTGGCGTGGGTGACGCCTAGGGTGCGGATTACCTCGACTCGCAGGACTTGGTCTTCGGCGTCGCAGTCGAGGTCTGACCGAGCACCATCCGGGCGATCTGTTCGGCATCGAGCCGGTCAGACTTACCGTTCGTGCGCCTGGCCCCCCGGTTCGGCCGGTGCACCTCGACGACCCGTTCGCCGGCCTTGGTCAGCGCCCGGGTCAGGGGTCGCTCGCTCGATGAAGGTCAGCGGGTGGCGTTCAACACGACACAAGGCCCGAAAGGGCCCCAGGCGGACAACGTACGCGCCATCTAGTTCGCGCAGGACACTGACGAAGCGCCGGACGCCGTTCGGCGGTTCTTCACATCCTGACGCCGATCGATCATCGGAACGCGTTCGGCCTCGCGGACCGGAACCCGACCAGCCAGCACTGACGCCGTACCACCGAACCATCCATAGATCGAACGAGTGCGGCGAGTACCAGGCCGGCTCTCCGCACTCGGCCTGTCCGGACAGGAAGGGTGGGCATGGCGACGGCCCGATTTCGGCCACTGAGCGTCCCTTAGCCGACCGTCCACCGGGCGCTAGCTCGCCGTTGAGCGCGTGGCCTGTTCGCCGCCGCGCGGATGGTCTGGCGGGCCTCACAGGCCGGCGAGGAGGCGGTCGAGCGAGCGACGCATGACATCGGCCAGCGGATGCTTCCGAGGTGTGTAGTAGACGACTCCGCCAACCGACTGCTCCAGCACAAATCCCCGAGCGCGCATCCAGGACTGCGTGTCCACCTGTAGCGACCCGCGGAATGCAGCAGCTCCGTCTAGGTCGAGAACCGACCAGGCCGGGACGAGGTCCTGCGCCGGATCTCCAGCCCCGATGCCGCCCCAATCAATCACGGATGAGAGACGTCCGCGGTCGATGAGTAGGTTGCCCGGAACAAGATCTCCATGCAGCAGCATCGGCTCCGCCTCGTAATCGGCTGCTTCGAGACATTGATGCCAGACTCGGGTCACAGCCGGTACATCAAGCAAACCGTTGGCTTGGTTCAGCCACCAGCGGACGCGGTCGTCCAGAGCACTCAACGGCCCGCCCCGCATGCCGGGCTCTCGACGCGGTGCGTTCTCGATCGGGATCGCCCGTAGTTCCACCACCGTCTTGGCGAGGTCATAGCCGAGTTCGGCACCAAACCAGCCTTCGTGGTGCCGCGCGGCCCAAGCGTCAGCACCATCAAGCCAGGCCAGAACCGCCCACGGGTAGGGATACCCATCGGTTGGTTCACCGGCATGCACAAGCTCCGGAACGGCGACCGGGAGACGCTCCTGCAGACGAGGCAGCCACTCGACTTCGGCTGTGAGACCTCGCGCGGCACCCGGGATTCGAGGTAGCCGAACTACAAAGGAGGGTCCGAGCCGATACAAGGCGTTGTCGGTTCCCGTATTGCTCAACAGCGCTAGTGGGAGGCCGGCAAGCCGCGGAACCTGACTTCTCAGCAGCGCCCGAACAACATCAACACCGGTGTCCGGCTCGTCGTCATGAAGGCGCGCGGACATGGCAGCAGGGTAAGGCGGGCCGGTGGTCGGGCTGGACCTCAATTGCGGCCGTTGTCGGTATGACAGCCGCTACAGTCGCGGATCGACCAATGTCACAAGCCGACCGTGTTCTGGCTGGCCTTCCTGTCCGCTCGTGACTGTTTTGACCACACCGGGGGGCGGTTCACGCCTCAGCGCACCACCGGGAACACGAGGTGGGTGACGCGATCGCCCTGGATGCATGTGGTTGGGTTACCGAGCAACACGTCCTGCGACGACAATTTGCCGAAGAAGGGACGGTTCCCTTCGCCCATAACGACCGGCACCAGGTCGACCGCAACCTCGTCGAGCAAGCCCAGCTCCAGGCACTGCCGGGCGATGGTGCCGCCGGCGACTGTCACGACCCGGTCTGCGGCGATCTCCTGGGCCCGCGCGACGGCGGCTGCGACCCCGTCGGTCACGAAGGTGAACGGCGCGTCGGGATGCTGATTCACCCAGTCCGTCGGGACCTCGTGCGTCACGACGACGACGGGAATGTCCAGGGTGTGGCGACCCTGCCAGCCCTCGGCCACATCGAACAGCGTGCGGCCGCAGACCAAGGCACCTAGCGAGGCCACCCATCGCCGCCAGTGCTGTGAGCTGGGCGAGGTCAGGTGGACGGTGAAGTCCCCTGAGGGGGTGGGGATGGCGATGTCGCCGTTTTGCAGCCAGTCGAATAGCCGGCCGATGGTGTTGTCCGGCTTGGCGACGTACCCGTCCAGGGACATGATCGCCTGCGCTTGCACGGTGCCCATGGAGCCCGCCTCTCAGTTGCGCTGCGGTCGGTAGATCTGCACGACGATGCCGCTCGGGAACGGTGTCGCCTCCATCAGGTCCAGGTGCCGCGACTCCGGCAGCTGCTCAAAGAGCGCTTGTCCGCGGCCCAGGACCAACGGCTGGACCAGGAGGCGGTATTCGTCGATTAGGTCCGCCGCCGCCAGCGCACCGGCGAACCTGGCACCGCCCCAGACGATGACGTCCGAGCCGGGCTGGGACTTGATGTCGGCGATCTCGGTTGCCAGGTCGCGCCGCGCGACTCGGGTGACCGGCCAGCTCGCCTCGTCGTCGGTGAGCGTCTTGGAGAAGACGATCTTGGGAATGCCGTTCATCGGCCCGGCGTACGGGTCGTCCGACCCTGGCCAGTACGACGACATCTCCTGGTAGGTCGTCCGGCCCATCAGGTGCGCACCGGCTTGGCTGATCCGGTCCAGCTTCCACTGCTTGACCTCGGCGTCC
>DATFQP010000252.1:0-4001 GCA_035264145.1 Propionibacteriaceae bacterium | reverse complement strand
ACCGGCCTTGAAGCTCGCCCTCGACCCGCAGATGTTCTATTCGACCAGCTCGGTTCACGAGCTGCCCGACATCGTGGCCGGCCTTGGATACGAGTGGATGGAACTGTCACCCAAGGGCGACTTCATCCCGTTCTTCCGATACCCCCGGATCGACGACGCCGGGGTCAAGAAGCTCAGGAAGATCGCGAGTGACGCTGGAGTGGGCATCGCGTCGGTGTTGCCGGTGTTGCGCTGGTCGGGGCCGGACGAGGATCAACGGCAGGCGGCGGTACGCGCCTGGAAGCGGGTCATCCAGGTCACGGTCGATCTGGGCGTGGAGGTACTCAACTCAGAGTTCAACGGGCGTCCGGAAGCGCCGGAGACTGCCGAAGCGGCGTTCCTGAAGTCGATGGACGAGCTGTTGCCCATCTTCGAGCGCGAGGGTCTGCAGCTGATCATCGAGCCGCATCCAGACGATTTCATCGAGGACGGGCTGGAGGCGGTGAACCTGCTCAGGGGCCTGAACAAGGACTGGATCGGCTTCCTCTACTGCACCCCGCACGCCTTCCATCAGGGCCACGACCCGGCCACGATCATCGAGACGGCGGGGGAGAAGGTGCGGCATGTGCATCTGGCCGACGCCTGGAACCACCTGACGTCGAACGGTCTGCGTTACATCTCTAACCCACCCGGTAATACCACTCGGGTGCACCAGCACATGGAGATGGGCAGGGGGGAAGTGGACTTCGACGCCGTGTTCGCCGCCTTGGCGTCGGTCGGTTTCCACGGGGTGATCAGCAGTTGCGTCTTCGGTTGGGAAGAGGACGCGCGCGGTGTTTCGGAACGGCAGCGGGACAAGGCCCTTGCCCTTATCGGCAAGCACTTCAGTGACGACACGGCAGCAGCCCTGCAGAGCGGCACAACCTCGAGGTAAGGACACAACCATGGCAACGACGCTTCATCACTGGAAGGCCGGCGACATCTACGAGGGCACGGGCGGCCGATTCTCCGACGTGACCAATCCTGCGACGGGCGAGGTCACCGCCCAGCTGGCGCTGGCCAGCGACGAGGACGTCAACGAGGTGGTGGCTGCTGCTGCGGCGGCTTTTCCCGCCTGGCGCGACACCTCGCTGGCGAAGCGGACCCAGATCCTGTTCGCATTCCGCGAGCTCCTGAACGAACGGAAGAAAGAGCTGGCCGCAATCATCACGGCCGAGCACGGCAAGGTGCTCTCCGACGCGCTTGGCGAGGTGAGCCGGGGGCAGGAGGTGGTGGAGTTCGCCTGCGGGATCGCTCACCTGATCAAAGGGGACTTCACCGAGAACGCGTCGACAAAGGTCGATGTGCACTCCACCCGCCAGCCACTTGGCGTGGCGGGCATCATCTCGCCGTTCAACTTCCCCGCCATGGTGCCGATGTGGTTCTTCCCCATCGCGATCGGGGCGGGCAATACGGTCGTGCTGAAGCCGAGCGAGAAGGTGCCGACTGCGGCCCTATGGATGGCCGAGCTGTGGAAGGAGGCCGGCCTGCCCGACGGAATCTTCAATGTCCTCAACGGCGACAAGGTCGCCGTTGACGCGCTGCTGACCCATCCCGACGTGCAATCGATCTCCTTTGTCGGCTCGACGCCGATCGCGCGCTACGTCTACGAGACCGGTACGACGCACGGCAAGCGGGTGCAGGCTCTGGGTGGGGCGAAGAACCACATGCTCGTCTTGCCGGACGCTGATCTCGACCTGGCCGCCGACCAGGCGATCAACGCCGGCTTCGGCTCGGCGGGGGAGCGCTGCATGGCGATCTCCGCGGTGTTAGCCGTCGGCGATATCGGTGACCAGCTGGTCGCCAAGATCCGGGAGCGGGCCATGAGCCTGCGAACCGGCGACGGCACCCGTGGTTGTGACATGGGTCCGCTCGTCACCTCGCAGGCCAAAGAGCGGGTGTCGGGCTACATCGACGCCGGCGAGGCGGCGGGAGCGACCCTTGTCGTGGACGGGCGAAAGCCGACCGTGGATGCCGACGGTGACGGCTTCTTCGTCGGTCCGACGCTGTTCGACCATGTGACCACGGATATGAGCATCTACACCGACGAGATCTTCGGCCCCGTGCTCTCTGTCGTCCGGGTCGGCAGCTACGACGAGGGTGTACAGCTGATCAACGACAACCCGTACGGGAACGGCGTGGCGATCTTCACCAACGACGGTGGGGCCGCGCGTCAGTTCCAGAACGAGGTGAAGATCGGCATGATCGGCATCAACGTGCCGGTCCCGGTGCCGATGGCCTACTACTCGTTCGGCGGCTGGAAGAACTCGCTGTTCGGTGACACCCATGCCCATGGCGTCGAGGGCGTGCACTTCTTCACCCGGGGAAAGGTCATCACCTCGCGCTGGCTCGATCCGAGCCACGGCGGTCTCAATCTGGGCTTCCCGCAGAACGCCTAGCGCCCGCTTGACCTTGACCTTGGAGCTACGTCGAGGCTCGAGGTAGTTGGGCAGTCGCCCAGCGTCTGGTCGACAGGAGCGCCCATGAGGAAAGCTGCTGAACGCACCCTTACCGTTGGCGCCTTCGCCCGGAGGGCTCGCCTATCGCCCAAGGCCCTGCGGCTCTACGACCGGCTGGGAGTCCTGAGCCTGGCCGCTGTCGACGAGCACAACGGCTATCGGGAGTCCCAGCCGGCAGCTGCGCCGCTGATCGTCGCGCTACGCCGGTTGGACATGCCGCTTGCTCCGGGTCGCCTCGGTGCTCGCCAACCGAACCGGCTTCCTGCTCCTAGTGTGGCATCTCGTTATTAGCCGGTGATTGATGCGAGTGCGACCGGCCTTCGTGCAGGGGTCTATGCGGCATGCCAGAACCGGAAGAGCCACCAGCAGGGAAACCGCAGTTATCCGAGGCGTCGTAGCGCTGTCTCGATAGCGACCTCGACCCGGGAAGTCATGCCGGGCACATCGACGGGACGGCGCCCAGCGACCTGACTACGGATCCACTTCGGTCCGCTATCGTCATAGTGCAGCAGGGCATACAGGTCCCACCACGGATCGAGAGTCACCCCGGCGATCGACTCATAGAGCGACCGAAGCTGCTCCGACCACTCGGGGGAGTAGAGCGCCGCCAAATATCGCCGACAGTGCCCGACGTCAATCCCGCGCGCCCCCCGATGGATGGAGTTCCAGTCGGTCAGTCCAGTAATCCTCCCGCGCGACCACAGCATGTTGACAGGCAGCAGATCGCCGTGCAGAAAGACGGCAGTGTCCTTTGGCGGCGGCGCCGCCATGACACCAAACGCCGCCTTCCACACAGCCGGCTTCTGTGCGTCGACCGGCACCTGAAACCCGTCTAGAGGAGCGATCCAAGAATCCGTCCAAGGTCTGAACATCTTCGCGGGGAGATCGAGGGAATGCAGCAATACAGCAATCTCCGCGATCCTCGTCATCCACGACCGAGGTTCCGCCGGATTGAGGTGAACATGCCCCTGCAACCGTGTCATCAGCAACGATGGCGCGCCCCCCGTCGAAGCACCAGCAACATCAGTAGCCAGGATGCTCGGAACCGGGAGCCCGCTGCCCGCCACCACACCAAGGTTGGCGATCTCCTTCTCCAAGCTCCCCCGCAGGCCAAGCCCGCCCGGGTACTGCCGCAGTACGACGAACGTTCGCATTCCACGTCGCTCGACAGTCAGCCGATTCACGGCGGAGCAGACGCCACGGGTCAATCGGCGATAGCCAACGATGCGACTGCCCCGACCCATCGACCCCGCAACCCAGGCGAGAGTCTCCACGGAGGGCCGACGCTGCCCGAACCCGCCATCCCTCCAGTCGCCGTCGGTCATCAGCGCGAGCCTATTCGTCAGGGGCCTGTGTGGTTTGTCGTTTATTAGCCGGGATTGTTGCGAGTGCGACCCGGCCTCGGCTGACTTTCTCGAGGATCTCCTCTGCCGTGGCGGTCCATACGAACGGCTTGGGATCGTTGTTGTTGGCTTGGAGGTATGCCTCGATCGCAGCGATCAGGTCGGGCACCGACTTGAAGAC
>DATFQP010000251.1:0-2232 GCA_035264145.1 Propionibacteriaceae bacterium | reverse complement strand
CCCCCGCTTGGTCAACTCCGCGGCCTTCCGCTGGTACTCGGCGTCGGAGTAGGTGTAGATGAACTTCTGTTGCCCCTTTCGCGCATTGGTCAGCTCGAATCGGTGCAACGGCGGTACGGCGGTGAACACTCGGCCGGCGTCAACCAGCGGCCGCATGTAGCGGAAGAACAAGGTGGCGAGTAGGCAGCGGATGTGAGCCCCGTCCGAGTCCGCGTCCGCCATGAAGATGATCTTGCCGTATCTTGCGGCTTCGATGTCGAAGCTGCGGCCCGATCCGGCGCCGACCACTTGGATGATCGAGGCGCATTCGGCGTTCCGCAGCATGTCGCCGATCGACGCTTTCTGAACGTTGAGGATCTTGCCCCGGATCGGCAGCAGAGCTTGGAACTCCGAATTACGCGCCAGCTTCGCGGTGCCCAACGCCGAGTCGCCTTCGACGATGAACAGCTCAGAGCGGTCCACGTCGGTGCTTCGGCAGTCCACGAGCTTGGCCGGTAGCGAGGAGGACTCCAAGACACTCTTGCGGCGCTGGGCGTCACGATGCTGCCGCGCCGCGACGCGCGCCCGAGAGGCTCCGACCACTTTCTCCAGCACCTGTCGAGCCTGGCCGCGCGTCGTGCCCTTCGTCGAGGTCAGAAATGCCGTCAGCTCCCGGCGTACGGCCTTGGTGACCAGCCCAGTCACGGCCGGCGTACCGAGTACCTCCTTGGTCTGGCCCTCGAACTGCGGCTCGGCCAGCCGTACGGTGATGATTGCGGTCATCCCTTCCAGGACGTCGTCCTTGACGATCTCCTCCCCCGCCCTCAGCAGTCGGGTTCGCTGCAGCACGTCGGTGAACGTCCGGGTCAGGGCGCGTTCGAAACCTGCCACATGCGTCCCGCCCTTCGGCGTGGCGATGATGTTGACGTAAGAGCGGATGGTCGACTCGTAACCGGTGCCCCACCGCACGGCGATGTCCATATCGAGGTCGCGCTCTACGTCCCTGGGTTCCATGTGACCCTCGGCGTCGAGCATCGGAACGGTCTCGGTGAACCAGTCCTGTCCCCGCAGCCGGATGACGTCGGTGATCGCTTCGTCAGTCGCGAGGAATTCGCAAAATTCGGAGATGCCACCGTTGTGCTGGAACCGGTGCTCGCTCACGTCCGCGCTGCGTGCGTCGGTGATCTGCAGGGCCAGCCCGGGCACCAGGAAGCTCGTTTGCCGGGCTCGCTCATCCAGATCCGACCGGGAGATCGCTGCGTCCTTGAGGAAGATCTGTCGGTCCGGCCAGAAGGTGACCCGCGTTCCGGTCAACCCCTTCGCTGTCCGCCCAACCTTCCGTAGCCCGCCGCCGGCGGTGAATCTGGCATTCGGCCCGGAGCCGTCGAAAGTTCCGGGCGTACCACGTCGGAACGACATCGCCCAGGTGGCGCCGTTGCGATCCACCTCGACGTCCAAGCGGCTCGCCAGGGCGTTGACCACCGACGAACCGACGCCGTGCAGGCCGCCGGTGGCGTTGTAGCTGCCGTTGCCGAACTTGCCACCCGCGTGGAGCTTGGTGAACACGACCTCGACCCCGGAAAGGCCGGTCCGCGGTTCGATGTCGACGGGGATCCCGCGGCCACGGTCAGCGACCGAAATAGCGCCATCGGCGCGCAGTGTGACGGAAATCTCTTTGCCGAAACCGCCGAGGGCTTCGTCGACGGCGTTGTCGATGATTTCCCACAAGCAGTGCATCAGACCGCGGGTATCGGTGGAGCCGATGTACATCGCTGGCCGCTTGCGGACCGCCTCCAGCCCCTCCAGAACCAGCAGGTGATGTGCCTCGTAATCGCGGGTTTCCGTTGCTGGGTTGGCGGTGGGCACGGGCGAAGAGTACCTCCGGTGTGCATACGCGTTCGGGACCGTGGAGACCGCATCCGTCCGGTGTCGCGCTGCGAAGAGTAAGCAGGGCGGTGTTGGTGCAGGCTCGGACGGGACAGCGATTCGTTACACAAGAGACATGAGGACGAGATAGGCAGGGGGAACAATTCGAAGCAAGCTGGATGTTGACTAGGACGCGAGGGTATGTGTTTGCCACGACCCTCTTCATGATTTAGACGATCCGGAAGCGAGGCCTACCTTGAGTACATCAGTCATCGAAGGCGCCGCATTGAACGCCGCTGATCGGTGCGATCGGTGCGGGGCACAGGCCTACGTCCGCGTCACCATGGCCAACGGCTTCGAGCTGCTGTTCTGCGCCCACCACAGCCG
>DATFQP010000250.1:0-11206 GCA_035264145.1 Propionibacteriaceae bacterium | reverse complement strand
TATCGTCGCCAGACTGGCTTTAGCAGGCAAGAGGGCACGAGTGCCAGCGCGCCAGACTTTCCCTAACTGCAGCACAACTGTGACCAGTTCGATACGTAAGCCGCACGGCTTCCGCTCTCAGGCTCAATTCCGTATCGCGTCGTCCTTTCGACCGTGGGCGAGCAACAATGTTCGGTATGCGCACTGGATCCCGGCCTGTTCTGCGGTGGGCGGCACCTTTGGCTGTGATCATGGTTGTCGCCGCATCCGGGTTGATGACCTCGACAGCAATCGCCGAACCGAAGCTGCCGCCGACGACGCCTGAGCAGTTGCTGGTGGACCTGCAGAACGTTTCGGTGGAGCATCTCTTGGGCACGGTTGAACAAGAGGCCAACCTTGGCATCCCCGCCATCCCTGCCCAGAGCGGGTCCGACAACTCGGAGTTCAACTCGCTGCTGACCGGCAAGAACAGGCTCGGTGTCTGGCTCAGCGACCCGAACAAGGCCCGCGTAGCCCTCTACGGCGACCTCGGTGAGTCAGATGTCATCACCAACGGCACGGACCTCTGGACGTGGTCGAGCCAGCAGAACAAAGCCACGCACGCGACCGTGCCGGAAGACACTGGACCGCAGACGCCTGGGCCAACTCCCAGTGACCTACCCAAGACTCCACAAGAAGCGGCCCAAAGGGTTCTCCAGGCCGTGGGACCGACCACTGACCTGAGCGTCGATAGCGCGGTCACCGTTGCCGGGCGTCCCGCGTACGACCTGGTGCTCCGGCCCCGCGACCAGGGATCGCTGCTGAGCGAGGCGAGGCTCGCCGTCGATGGTGACACCCATCTGCCGCTGAAGGTTGAGGTCTTCGCCGGCGATACCAGCGTGTTCCGAGTGAGCTATACCGAAATCGACTTCGCTCAACCCGATGCCAAGCTCTTCACATTCACACCGCCGCCGGGTGCCGAGGTCACCGAGGTGTCTCCTAAGGCCGATGGCGAGGAGTCCAAGCGGCCGACTCCGGATAGTGCGCACGAGCCGAAGGTCGTCGGCGAGGGCTGGACCAGCGTGGTTATCAGGGAAATGTCAGCCGAGGACTCCAGCGGGTCGAGCCCTGGCGCCGACGACCAGCTTCAGGCTTTCCTGCAGCAGTTGCCGACGGTATCTGGTTCCTGGGGATCGGGCCGACTGCTGGCAGGCACGGCGTTCACCGCGGTCTTCACCGACGACGGCCGGCTGGCGATCGGTTCGGTCGCGCCCGACGTTGTATACGCGGCCCTCGAGAAGTGACCTCGCTCCCGATCGGTGAGCCCGCCGATGGCTCACCGGTTGTGACGCGGGGCTTGACCAAGCGGTTCCGGCACCAGATCGCGGTCGACGATATCGATCTGGAGGTGCCGACGGGAGCGATCTACGGCTTCCTCGGTCCGAACGGTTCGGGGAAGACGACGACCATCCGGATGCTCTTGGGGTTGATCCGGCCCACCGCCGGCAGCGTGCAGCTGCTCGGCCACGCGGTGCCCGGCAGCGCCACGCACGCCCTGCGCCGCGTCGGCGCGCTGGTCGAGGGGCCGGCATTTCATCCGTACCTGTCAGGGCGGGCGAATCTGGCCCGGCTGGACGCGGGAGACCGCTTTGCCGATCGGGCCACCGCCTCCAAGCGCATCGATGTGGCACTGGACCGGGTGGGCCTACTGGCGGCGGCCGGCAAGCGCTACCGCGCCTATTCCCTCGGTATGCGTCAGCGACTGGCCATCGCCAGCGCCTTGCTCATGCCCAGGGAGCTTCTGGTGCTGGACGAGCCGACCAATGGACTCGATCCTCAGGGCACCCGGGAGGTGAGACATCTCATTGCCAACCTCGCCGCTGATGGTTCTACGGTGCTGGTCTCGAGTCATCTGCTTGCTGAGGTGGATCAGCTCTGCAGCCACGTCGGCGTGATGTACGAGGGCAAGCTGGTCTCACAAGGACCCTTGGACGCTCTGCGGAGCAGTGCAGTCAAAACGATCCAGGTGGACACCGATCGGGTCGCTGACGCGGCCAGGGTGCTGGCCGAGCTGGGCTTGACCGACATCTCGCAGAATCCGAACTCCGTCACCGGCACCCTCGGTGCCGTCGCCATTGAGAAAATCGTGCCGAATCTGGTCAACGACGACGTGCCCGTCCTCGGATTCGCCGTCCTCAAACCCAATCTGGAGGACGTCTTCGTCTCCTTGACCGGAGAAGGCTTCGATGTCAGCGGTTGACGTATTGGACGTCGGTACGACGCCCCGCCACTCGTTCTCGGCGCGCTTCCTGCTATCGGAGCTCAAGATCATCTACGGTCGGCGGCGCAATCTGGCGGGATTGGCCGTACTCGCCGTCGTGCCGGTGATCATCGCCATCTCGGTCCGCGTGTCCTCGCCCGGGACTGGCGACGGCCCAGACTTCTTCAGCGCCATCACCGGTAACGGGCTTTTTGTCGCGTTCGCCGCACTGACCGTGGAACTGCCTCTCTTCCTGCCGCTGGCGGTGAGCGCCATCTCCGGTGACGCGGTGGCCGGTGAGGCGAACCTGGGAACCCTTCGTTACCTGCTCACCATCCCGGTGGAGCGCACCAGGCTGCTTGTCACCAAGTACGCGGCCATCGTCATCTTCGCCTTCGCCGCCACGGGGCTCGTTGCGCTGGTGGGCGCGATCATGGGTCTCGCGCTTTTCGGCGGCGGCGCCATGACGACCTTGTCGGGAAGCCAGGTGAGCTTCGGCAACGGGGTGCTCCGGTTGCTGCTGAGCTGCGGCTACCTGGCGGCCGGTTTTGCCGCGCTCGGCGCTCTTGGCCTATTCGTCTCCACCCTGACCGAACAGCCCATCGGGGCCACCATCGCTGTGGTACTGATCAACGTCATGATGTTCGTCTGCGACTCGATCTCGCAGCTGGACTGGCTCCATCCATGGCTGCTGACCCACTGGTGGATCTTCTTCGGCGATCTGCTCCGAGATCCGGTGGCCACCGACAACCTCCAGCGGGGGCTGATCACCTCAGCGGTCTACGCCGTCGTGTTCTGGCTCGCGGCCTGGGCCCGATTCTCGACCAAGGACATCTCCAGTTGAGCGCCGTTCAGACCGACCGAAACCAGGTTCGACGGGACGTCACCTCATTCGTCCGCCGGAGTACCAGGATGCGTCCACAGCAGCGGCGAGCCTGGGAGCGCTACTACGACCAGTTCGTGCTGCGCTTGGCACGCGCCGAGATGGCCACCTCGATCAAACCTGGCGTTTCGGTCGATCTGGACGCCGCCTTCGGCCGCTCCGCGCCGCTGATCGTGGAGATCGGACCAGGTACCGGCGATTCACTGATACCGATGGCCAAAGCGCGGCCCTTGGTGAATCTCCTGGCCTTCGAGGTGTACCAGCCGGCCATCGCCAGCATGCTGGCCCAGCTCGCGGCGAACGACGTTGGGAACGTGCGGATCGTCGAGGCAGACGCTGTCGCAGGCTTCCGCTTCGTCCTCTGCCATACCAAGGTCGATAGCGTCTGGATGTTCTTCCCCGATCCATGGCACAAGGCACGGCACCACAAGCGTCGACTGCTGACCACCGGTTTCGCCGACCTCGTGGCCGCCCGGATGCGGCCCGGCGGAGTGTGGCGGCATGCCACCGATTGGGAGCACTATGCCGGCCAGATGCGGGACGTGCTCGACGATCACCCAGCATTCGTCAACGAGTATCCGGGGGGTTGGGCACCACGGTGGGAAGACCGCCCGATCACCCGATTCGAGAGGCGCGGCATCGTAGCGGGTCGCCATATCTTCGATCTCGCCTATCGCCGGGTCTAAGTTCGCTACGTGCGCTGGCGGCTGGACATTGCCTACGACGGCAGCGGCTTCTCCGGTTGGGCGGCTCAACGCGGCCGCCGCACAGTTCAAGGCGAGCTCGAGGATTGGCTGCCCAGAGTGCTCCGCCTTGACTCACCGGTGAGCTTGATCTGCGCCGGCCGCACGGACGCAGGCGTACATGCGCGCGGGCAGGTGGCCCACGTCGACCTACCTGAACAGGCGATCACCGACGACGGCCGTAGCGCCACCCGGCGGCTGGACCGGGCGCTTCCGGACGACCTTGTAGTACGTCGGATCTCGGCCGCACCACCGGGTTTCGATGCCCGGTTCTCCGCCATCTGGCGTCGCTACGTCTATCGGTTGAGCGACGCCTCGATGCCGCCGGATCCGCTGCGGCGACACGACGTCACTCGAATCGGCGAGGTGATCGAGGTGGACGCCGTGAACGCCGGTGCCTCAGCACTGCTCGGTCTGCATGACTTCGCTGCCTTCTGTCGGCAGCGGGAGGGCGCCAGCACGATCCGGATACTGCTCGATCTGCAGGCCGAACGCCGGCCGGAGATGATCGAGATCACCGTACGAGCTGACGCCTTCTGTCACTCGATGGTGCGGTCGTTGGTCGGTGCACTGGTCGCGGTCGGGTCGGGTCGCCGGGACGTTGACTGGCTTACGGAAGTGACCGACCTCGGAGTACGTGACCCGGCGGTCAGGGTGATGCCACCGCACGGACTGACCCTCGAAGACGTCGGTTACCCACCCGTTGATCAACTCGCTGTGCGCGCCGAGCAAGCCCGGAACCGCCGAGTCACGCCCGCGACAGTCTCCTCCGATGACTGATCACTACTTCAGCGCGGCACCCGAAGCGGCCGAGCGGCGCAGGATGATCAAGGTAATGCTCTGGGGCACGGAGATGCAGCTGATCACGGCCGCTGGCGTGTTCTCCCCGGACGCGCTCGACCGGGGCACCTCGATCTTGCTGCGGGCCTCTCCAGTGCCTCGGGGAAGTCCAAGACTTCTTGATCTGGGCTGCGGCTACGGCCCGATAGCGCTCGCCCTTGCGCAGCACTGCCCGGACGCAAGGATCGACGCCGTAGACGTCAACGAACGCGCACTGGCTCTGTGCCGGGACAACGCCACTGCGCTGGGAGTCGCGGACCGCGTCCATGTCAGCCGCCCAGAGGACATCGACCCCAACGTCCGGTACGACGAGATCTGGTCGAACCCGCCGATTCGGATCGGCAAAGAAGCGCTGCATGCGCTGCTGGAAAGCTGGTTGCGCAGGTTGCAGCCCTCCGGTGTCGCGCGTTTGGTTGTCGGCAAGAACCTGGGTGCCGACACTTTGCAACGGTGGCTGACCGCGCAGGGCCATCGGTGCGAGCGGATCGCGTCGGCTCAGGGTTTCCGGGTACTGGAAGTTCGGATGGCCGGCTGATCAGGCGGCTCGCTGTCCAGGGGATGCCCTGCATCCGCGGGCACTTGATCGTAGGATGCAAGGTGTTCGACGCCTGTGATCTTCACCTACATTCCCGAGAGGATTTCGATGGCCGCCTACGACCTTCCCGATCTCCCGTACGACTACGGTGCCCTGGCTCCGCATATCTCCGGAGAGATCATGGAGCTTCATCACTCCAAGCACCATGCGACGTACGTCAAAGGTGTCAACAGTGCGCTGGAAAAGCTCGAGGAGGCGCGAGACAAGGACTCTTTCGACACGGTCGGCGGGCTGGAGAAGAACCTGGCCTTCAACCTTGGTGGGCATATCAACCACTCGGTTTTCTGGCCGAACATGTCACCCGAGGGTGGCGACAAGCCTGACGGCGAGTTGGCCGCCGCCATCGACGAATACTTCGGCAGCTTCGACAAGTTCCGAGCCCACTTCGAGGCCAATGCCACAGCTATCCAGGGCTCCGGCTGGTCGATGCTTGTGTGGGACACCCTTGGCCAGCGGCTCAACATCGTGCAGCTCTACGACCAGCAGTCCAATCTGCCGCTGGCCCAAATTCCGATCTTGTTGCTCGACATGTGGGAGCACGCGTTCTACCTGCAGTACAAGAACGTCAAGGCCGACTACGCGAAGGCGTGGTGGAACGTCGTCAACTGGGCCGACGCCCGTGCGCGCTTCACCGCCGCTCGTTCCCAGACGTCCGGACTGATCAGCTGGGGCTGAGCGTAAGGCCTCGTCAAGCGGAGCGGCCACGCGACGTCGTTGTCATTGGCGGCAGCCTGGCGGGCCTCTTTGCGGCCGCAGCCTGTGCGGCGGCAGGCACGACGGTCACAATCGTGGAGCGTGACAGGCTGCCGGCAGTGCCGGCCTCGCGTAAGGGTGTTCCCCAGGATCGGCAGCCGCATGTCCTGTTGCACCGTGGCCTGATGGCCGCGGAGGAGTTACTGCCGGGATTGCAGGATGACCTGATTCGCCACGGCGGAGCGCTGTTCGACAGCGGGACCATGCCGTGGCTCGGCGAATACGGCTGGCTGCCCACCTGGATTCCGTCGTACGAGTTCATCTCCACGACTCGGCCGTTGCTCGAGCATCTCGCTCGGCAGCGAGTCCGCGCCTTGAGTGGCGTCCGAATCCACGATGGCATCCGAGCGAGCGGGTTACGACGCTCGGGTCGTGGCTGGCAAATCGAGTGTGCGGACTCGACGGTGCTGGAGGCGGATCTGGTGATCGATGCGTCCGGCCGCAGCTCTCGTCTACGGCAGTGGCTGAATGCCATTGGCCTGACGGTTCCTGACCCATATACGGTCGATGCTCAGCTCGGCTATGCCTGCAGGGTTTACCGGGTTCGGGATCCACTGCCGATTTCGACCGGAATAGTCGTAGCCGCGACGCCCGAAACGGGCGTGGGTGCCCTGGCTCTTCCGGTCGAGGACAACCATTGGCTCGTCAATGCCGTCGGCTACGGTGATCATCGTCCATCGCGCGACCCAGCCGAACTGGACCAGTTCCTCACCGCGTTGCGAGACCCCGCGCTGTCCGACCTCGTCCAGCTGCTCGAGCCCGCCAGCGAGGTCGACATTCATCGACAAACTGGCAACCGGCGGCAGCGCTACGGCACCTCCGGTCAGTGGCCCGAGGGCCTCATCGCCGTCGGTGACGCATACTGCGCGTTCAATCCGGTCTACGGTCAAGGAATCACCGTCGCCGCCGCTCAGGCGCTCCTCGTCCGCGACACGCTGACCGGCCGTGAGGTGCTGTCGCCGCATCGACTCCAACGACGTATCGGCGCGGTGGCTGACTTGCCATGGTCGATCGCCATCACCGAAGACCTTCGCCATCCGAGCAGCGAAGGTAGACAGAACTTGGGGCAGCAGCTGCTTGGCAGCTGGACGGCGGAGGTGACCCGACTCGCCGCGCATGGTGATCAGGGAGCGTATCGCGCATTCGCCCGGGTATACCACCTGATGAGTTCGCCCTTGCTGCTCTTCCATCCGGCGCTGTTGGTCTCAGCCGCCCGCTCAAAGTTGTGGGGCAGGCCGCCCGCAGCTCCGCGCCCGACGGCGCTAGATGCCTTGAGCTCAGCCGTTCGACAGGTTCAGAGCGGGCGTGATTGACGCCGGCCTCAGGGCGCGGTGTCCGCCTCGGAACGTTTCACACTGAGCGCCTTGACGGTATCGATCGTGTCGGCTTCAGCAGCCGACTTGTCCGGGCGGTACCGAAGGATGCGAGCAAAACGCAGGGCGACACCGCCGGGATAGCGAGTAGAGGCCTGCAAACCGTCGCAGGCAACCTCGACAACCAACGATGGCTCCACGTAAACCGCACCCGCGCTGCGGCGGACCTCGCGAGCCAAGAACTGTTCAGTCTGCCAGGCAAGCATCTCGTCTGTCAGTCCCTTGAACGTCTTGCCGAGCATGATCAACTGGTCGTTGGACGGATCTCGGGCGGCGAGGTGAAGGTTGGACAACCATCCCCGCCGGCGCCCGTGACCCCACTCGGCCGCGATGACGATCAAGTCGAACGTCTGCCGAGGCTTCAGCTTGACCCATGCCGAATCACGCCGGCCCGCAGCGTACGGAGCGGACGGGTTCTTGACCACCAGACCCTCGTAACCCTTGGTGACGGCATCACTGAACACCGTCGAGACCTCCTCGAGATCGGAGCAGATCGCTCGGGGGACGATCAACGACGGCGGCAAGATCTTCGCCATCACTTCGATTCGTCGGGTTAGCGGTTGGTCGAGCAGGTCATGGTCATCCACCCGGAGCAGGTCGAAAAAGAACGCCTGTAACGGCAGGCGCTCAGCGGCCGCCGGCACGTCGGCACTGCTCATGGTCCGGGACGCCACGACCTGGAACAGTTCGGGTCTGCCGTCGGTGTTCAAGGCGAGAACCTCGCCGTCCAGCACTATCTGGTCCGAGGGTAGATCGGCGACGAGTGCCACCACATCAGGCATCCGAGCCGTCACGTCGTCGAGGCTGCGGGTGAAGATCGTGATCTTGGGACCCTTGCGGTGCACCTGCACCCGTACGCCGTCCAGCTTGAAATCCACAATGGCAGGGAGGCCGGTCTTGGCAACGGCGTCTTCAGGGTTTGGAGCGCTCGCCGCCAGCATGGGCTGGACGGCGGTGCCCACCTGGAGGGTGACGGCATCAAGTGCGGCACCGCCGCCGGTGATCGCCAGCCTCGCGGCCGCCGATGTCGACGACAGCAGCATTGCCGCCCGGCGCACGGAGGCCAGCGGCACGGTGAACGCGGCCGCGAGACCTTCTTGCACTTGAGACTCCAAGGCTCCCTGGCGGAGGTCGCCGAAGATCAGGCCGCGGAGGAAGTTCTGTTCGGCTTCGGTGGCTCGGGCGAAAAGGTCCCTGGTCGCGCCAGCCCGAGCACCGGCCGATCCCGGCCCAGAAAGAGTGGCAATATCCTCAAAAGCCCGGTCGACATCACTCACCTCCAGCGATGAAGTCGACGCCGGCGGGGGAAGGCTCTGCAGCGAGCGCCATCCCAAGCCGGTGCGTCTCTGGCGCAGCTCTCCGGAGAGGTAGGACACCACGACCTCAATGTCATCGGGCGTGGCGTCTGCCAGGACCGCCGCGATCAGATCACGCTTGGCGTTGCGGGATCGGGTCGCCGACAGCTGGTTCCAGGTTTCGGCCAGCCGGGAAAGCAGCATGCTCAGCATTCTGCCGGTTGCCGTCCGCAGTGCAACGACCTCGAGAAGGCCGGCGGTCAAGGCGATCTTGGCCGGCATGACCGCCGTCCCTGCCGATCTACTGCCGAAGCTTCCATCTGCTGCCGAAGATTCGGCAGTAAATGAAAGGTTCGGCAGGGGATCGGTGGGCCACCATGGCTATCGGGAAGCCGTCAATACGGCAAAGCGGCGCCCACCCTGGGGTGAGCGCCGCTCTCGCCTGACAAGGAGTCAAGAGCTGGTGTCTCGTGACTCCGTCGTCGGTGCGGCCAATTCCTCATCCGAGGTGTCGTCACTGGGAGCTTGCTCCGACTCGGTCAGCGCCTCCCGCTCCTCGGTGTCTCCGACCAGCTCCTCCGCCGGCGCCTCTTCGGTGACCAGCTCCTCGGCGTCGAGCTCGGTCGCCTCGACCGGTTCGGCCGGAGCAGGCTCATTCGCTGCCGCTGACGCTGGCTCGTCCACAGTCGGTGGTGCTGGCTCATCATCAGCTGTCACCGGCACCGGCTCATCCGCAGCCGCCGGCACCGCCTCATCGGCAGCCGCAGGCACCGGCTCATCCCCAGCCGCAGGCACCGGCTCATCGGCAGCCGCCGGCACCGGCTCATCCGCAGCCGCAGGCACCGGCTCATCGGCAGCTGCCGGAGCTGCTGAAGCCGGTGCAGCGCTCCGTGCTGCCTTCTTCGCCGGCGCCTTCTTGGCAGGTCTGACGCTCTTGGCGTTTGCCTTCCTACTGTCCTCGACCGACTCGGTTACCAGCTCGATCACCGCCATCGGAGCGTTGTCACCCTTGCGGGGCCCGACTTTGGTGATGCGTGTGTAGCCCCCATCGCGATCGGCGAAGGTCGGCGCGATCTCGGTGAACAGGGTGTGCACCACGCTTTTGTCCTTGACGGTTGTGAGCACCAGCCTCCGGGAGTGGATGTCGCCGCGGCGCGCCTTCGTGATCAGCTTCTCCGCCAATGGCCGGAGCCGCCGGGCCTTGGCCTCGGTGGTCACGATCCGTCCGTGCTCGAAGAGCTGACTGGCGAGATTGGCCAGAATGATGCGCTCGTGCGCAGGACTGCCGCCCAGCCGAGCGCCCTTTGTCGGTGATGGCATCTTCTCTCCAAGCTCCTAGTAGGTGGGACCACTTCGGGGGTTCAAGGGAGTCGCCCCCTCTTGCTCGATGTCAACGGTGCGGGGTTCAGGAGGTCGCCCCCTTGATCAATACTGCTCGGTCTCGGAGAAGTCGACGTCCTCCTCATCCAGGTCCTCATACCGACCGATGGCGGTCAGCGGGTCGAAGCCCGGAGCGCTGTCCTTGAGCGACAGGCCCATCTCGTGCAGCTTCAGCTTGACCTCATCGATCGACTTCGAGCCGAAGTTGCGGATATCCAGCAGATCCTGTTCGCTGCGGGACACCAGCTCGGAGACCGTGTGGATACCCTCGCGCTTCAGACAGTTGTAGGACCGCACGGTCAGGTTGAGGTCCTCTACCGGCAGCGCCAAGTCGGCGGCCAGCTGCTCGTCGATGGGCGACGGGCCAATCTCGATACCCTCGGCCTCGAGGTTGAGCTCGCGGGCCAAGCCGAACAGCTCGACCAGGGTCCGTCCCGCCGATGCCACCGCATCCCGCGGACGGATGGCCAACTTGGTCTCCACGTCCAAGATCAGCTTGTCGAAGTCGGTCCGCTGCTCGACGCGCGTGGCCTCCACCTTGTAGGTGACCTTCAGCACCGGCGAGTAGATCGAGTCCACCGGAATCCGGCCGATCTCGGCGTCAGCGGTCTTGTTCTGGACGGCAGAGACGTACCCGCGGCCGCGCTCGACCACCAGCTCCATCTCCAATTTGCCGTCCTCGTTCACATTGGCGATGTGCAGCTCGGGATTGTGCACCTCCACGCCCGCCGGCGGCGCGATGTCGGCCGCGGTCACCGCTCCGGGGCCGGCCTTGCGGAGGTACATGGTGACCGGCTCGTCCTCCTCGGAGGAGACGACCAGTCCCTTGAGGTTCAAGATGATCTCGGTGACGTCCTCGACCACCCCTTCAAGGGTGGAGAACTCGTGGAGGTTGCCGTCGATCTTGATGCTGGTGACGGCTGCGCCGGGAATGGACGACAGCAGCGTACGGCGCAGCGAGTTGCCGAGCGTGTAGCCGAATCCTGGCTCCAGCGGCTCGATGACGAAGCGGGACCGATTGTCGGCCACCGGCTCCTCGGACAGCGTGGGTCGCTGTGCAATCAACATGACAGTTCTTCCTTCCCCGTGGAACCCGCTATTTGATCCCACGGAACCCGGACCGCAT
>DATFQP010000249.1:0-11350 GCA_035264145.1 Propionibacteriaceae bacterium | reverse complement strand
GAACGCGGTCCTGTCCAGCACGGTCATGATCGAGGCGGGAGACGGCACGGGGTCTGGCTTTGTTTTCGACGGCTCCGGCCGGATCATGACCAACAATCACGTGGTCGCGGCCGCTGAAGGCGGGCGTCTGCGGGTGGTCCTTGCCAACGGCCGCCGGGTGAACGCAACCATCGTCGGCCGCAGCCCGTCGTACGACTTGGCGGTCATCCAAGTGAAGACGTCCGGCTTGAAACCGCTGGTCGTGGGCGACTCCCGGGCCAGTCGTGTAGGTGAGCCGGTGATTGCCGTCGGTTCACCTCTGGGTCTGGCCGGCACCGTGACGTCCGGCATCGTCAGCGCTCGTGACCGACCGGTTGTGGTCCAGGAGACCGAGAATGCTGACGCGCCGGTGGCCTACATCAACGCGATTCAGACAGATGCCCCAATCAATCCTGGTAATTCGGGCGGTCCGTTGGTCGACTCCAGCGCGCGGGTGATCGGAGTCAACTCGGCGATCCTGACGCTGGGCACCAGCCGAACCGAATCCGGCAGCATCGGGCTCGGCTTTGCCATCCCGATCAACCAGGCTGCCGAGATCGGCAAGTTGTTGATCAAGAATGGCAAGGCGACATATCCGATACTCGGGGCGAACGTGCAGCAGGCCGGTGACGACAACGGAATCATCCTGACCGCCGTCGACAGCGGGGGGCCCGCGGCCGACGCCGGCTTACGCGAGGATGACGTGATCACCAGGATCGACGGGAAACGGGTGACCACGGTGGAGGAGTTGATCGTCACCATCCGCACCCACCGGCCGCGTGACACGGTTGTCCTCGATTACGCACGCGGCGAGGTCCGCGGCAAAGCGCGAGTCGTGCTGGGCAGCAAGGAAGGCTAGCGTGACGCCGTGTTCGACATAGGTCCCGGGGAGTTCCTGGTGCTCCTGGTGCTTGCGGTGGTCTTGTTCGGCCCGGAGCGGCTGCCCGAGCTGGTCCGCAAGGCGGCGCGGACGATCCGTTACGTCCGCACGATGGCCGACAATGCGCAACGGCAGCTCAAGGACGAACTGGGACCTGATTTCTCCAACCTCGATGTACGAGACCTGAACCCCAAGACCTTTGTGCGCAAGCATCTGCTGGACGAGGTCGAACCGGTAGTCACCGATGTGAAGAATGACGTGATGGAGGCATCCGCCGTCAACGGTGCGATCGCTCCGTCACCGCCAGGATCTCAGAAAGCCCTTTCGTCAGGGGGCCCGCACGACCTCCGGCCCCCCGAAGCATCCCCCGCCGGGGCTGCCGCGCCATTCGATTCAGACGCCACCTAGATCCGCTCGCGTCAGGGCGGTCCGAACCTGCCGACATGTGGTCGGTCGACCCGTCACGTCGATCGCTGTCGCCTGCACCGAACTCGCGAACCGTAGGCATTCTCCGCTGGACGCCTCGTTCGTCGGAGAGGAACCTGTCAGCAGGACCTCATCGAAGGAGAGCCATGGATCTCGGTACCACATACCGGCGCAGCGTGGAGTTCTGGGCGTCGACGGTGTCGCACGCGACCGGTGACTGGTCGGCGCCGACGCCATGCGGCGATTGGAACGTCCGCCAACTGGTGAACCACGTGGTTGGCGAGGATCGGTGGACCAAGCCCTTGGTCGACCGCAAGACCGTTGCCGACGTCGGCAATTCGCTCGATGGGGACTTGCTGGGCGAGGATCCACACACGGTTGCCCAGGCGGCAGCCGACGAGGCGCTCGCGGCGGTGGCTGACCAGCTACCTCGCGGCGGAACCGTGAACCTGTCATACGGCGATGAGGACATCGGGGAGTACATCCGCCAGCTGACAGCCGACCACCTCATTCACGGGTGGGACCTGGCCGCCGGTACCGGGCAACAGCGCATCCTTGATCCAGAGTTGGTCACGGAGGTGGCGGCCTGGTATCGCGACCGTGAGGAGCTTTACCGCTCGAGCGGCGCGGTGGCCGACAGACCGGGGTCGGCTGGGGGTGGAGATCCGCAATCCGACCTGCTGATCGCCTTCGGACGCGACCCCAACTGGGCACCGTAGCGACGTTCAATGCGGATGCCGGCGCCCAACTACGCTGCTTGACAGGAGGATGTGCGCATGCCCACCGCTTTCCGAGCACAAGTTGCGTCCGCTTTGGTGGCAGTGCTCGCTTTGCTGGTTGCCGCCGCGGCATTGTGGCTGTCGTACCGGGCCGATCAACGACTCGACGTGGAAGAGACACGAGAGACAGCGGCGAAAGTGTATTTGGCGGAGGCCCCCCGGTACGCGTACGCAAAGCATCCCGAGTCGGGAAATCGGGCGCAGTGGGTTGTGACGAATTTCGGTACGTCGCGAGTCGCGGACCTGTGGGTCGAAGGAGCGGACTTCACGTCGTTGACCATCGAGAATGTTCAAGGCTGCACCATGTACGCCTTGCCGGTCGGCTTCCGCCCCATCGCCGTCAATTTCTTGGATGTCCATGGGCGGTGGAGAGTGCCCATTGCAGAACTGCCCGACCTCAGTGGCAAGGAACCGCCGCCGCAGGACACCGCGGAATCCCCGTGGTGGTTGGACGTACAGAACTGCCCGTGACTAGCCTGCGACCGGGGCGAGCCCTAGTTGCCGTCCAAGGAGGCCGCGACCTCGCTTGGCGACAGCGTCCGCCAGCGAACTGAGCGCCTGGGCAGCAGGCTGATCGGGGGCCGCGTCGACGATCGGGGTGCCGGCATCCCCGCCCTCTCGGACAATGGGGTCGAGGGGGATCTGAGCAAGCAGTGGTACCCGATATCCGAGACGGGTGCTCAACGTTGTGGCGACTTTGTCGCCACCGCCGCGGCCAAAGACGTCGTAACGGTGCTCGCGGCCGCAGTGCGGGCAAAGTGCGGCGAGATAGCTCATGTTCTCCACGACGCCAATGACGCGTTGGTTGAGCATGGACGCCATGGTCCCGGCGCGCTCGGCGACCTCGGCCGCAGCTGACTGCGGAGTCGTGACCACCAGGACTTCGGCGTTCGGCAGTTTCTGGCCAAGCGAAATCGCCACATCGCCCGTCCCCGGAGGCAGATCCAAGATCAAGTAGTCGAGGTCGCCCCAGTAGACGTCGGCGAGGAGCTGGGTCAGGGCCCGATCCAAGATCGGCCCGCGCCACGCCACGACCTGGTCGCGCCGGGGCTTCAGCATCCCGATGGAGATCACCTTGAGGCCATTTGTCGGTACGGGCATGATCATGTCCTCGACCGACGTTGGCCGCGCCTCAGCCACCCCAAGCATGGCGGGAATCGAGTGACCGTAGATGTCGGCATCAAGTACGCCGACGGTTCGGCCAAGTCGGGCCAGCGCGGCGGCAAGGTTCACCGTCACAGACGATTTGCCGACACCGCCCTTGCCGGAGGCGACGGCGATCACCGAGGTCAAGGAGTCGGGACGGGCGAACGGGATCTCCCGCTCGGCCTGGCCGCCTTTGAGCTGGTCACGGAGCGTCGCTCGCTGCTCGTCCGACATCACGCCGAGTTGCACTTCAACCCCGGTCACTCCGGGCACCGCGGCGACGGCGGCGCTCACCTCACGGTGCAAGGTGTCACGCATCGGACAGCCTGCCACCGTCAGCAGGACCCCGATGCGGGCGAGACCCTGAGGATCGACATCGACGGCCGAGACCATCTTCAGCTCGGTAATCGGCCGGTGAATTTCGGGATCGTTCACCCGGTCCAGCGCTGAATAGATGGCGCCGACCAGTGGGGAGACCTGGATGTCTTGCACCGCTCAAGATTAGGTGCTGTCGCGGACGCGTTCCTCGCTCGCTTCAATATCGGCCAAGATGGCCCGAAGCTCGGACTTGAGTTCGGATCGCAGGTAGTCCCGAGTGGCAAGTTCGCCGACCGACATCCTCACGCTGGCGATCTCCCGAGCCAGGAAGTCCATGTCGGCGCGGCTCTGCGCCGCTTGCGCACGATCGCGATCCAAGGCGACCCGGTCGCGGGCTTCCGTCCGATTCTGGGCCAGCAGGATCAAGGGCGCGGCGTAGCTGGCCTGCAGAGACAGAATAAGCGTGAGGAAGATGAAAGGGTACTCATCGAAGCGGGGTCGCGGTGGACCGATCGGAGCGTTCCAGATCACCCAGAGCACGATGATCACCGTCATCCAGGCGAGGAATCGCGCGGTTCCCATGAAACGGGCGAATCCCTCGGCGAACTTGCCGAAGGCATCCCGATCCACTCGCACCCGGGGCAGCGCCGACCGCTTACGTCGTCCGGGCGTATTCAGCCGATCAAGCTCGCGTTCGGCCCTAGCCACGCGGCATCACCCGGGCGCGGAGGGCCGGTGGAATCGTGGTCAGCAACGAATCGAGCTGCGTACCTCGCCAGTCTCGAGGCAGCACATGGTCCAGAACGTCATCGACGGTCACCGCGCCGATCAGTCGATGATCGCCGTCGACCACCGGTGCATTGACGAGGTTGTAGGTGGCGAAGTATCGGCTCACCGCATTCAAGTTGGCACCGGCCGACAGTGGTTCTAGCTCCGTGTCCACTAGGGCGGAAACCAGCACCGACGGAGGTTCCCGGAGAAGCCGCTGGAAGTGCACGGCCCCGACGAACCGACCGGTTGGCGTCTCCAACGGCGGCCGGCAGACGTAGACCGTGCACGCCAGAGCCGGCGTCAGTTCGGCATCGCGGATCAGTGCGAGTGCATCCGCCACGGTGGCATCGGGAGGCAGGATGACCGGTTCAGGTGTCATCATCCCGCCCGCCGTGAATTCGGCGTATTTGAGTAACCGCCGGACGTCCTTGGCTTCCTCAGGTTCCATCCGCCCCAACAAGATCTCGGCCATGTCTGGTGCCAGGTCCGCGATCAGATCTGCCGCGTCGTCGGGATCCATCTCCTCGAGGACATCTGCCGCCCGCTCCGTGTCCAGCTTGGAGATGAGCTGCACCTGCTCATCCTCTGGCAGTTCCTCCAGTGCGTCGGCCAATTTCTGATCATCGAGGGCGGACGCCACTGCTGCTCGCCGCTCTGGCGACATCTCGTGCAGCTCCCTGGCGATGTCCGCCGGCAGCATGTCCTCCATCTCGGCGAGCAGTCGATCCGTACGCTGCTCTTGATCAAGACCAAGGATCTTGATCGCCGACCAGTCGACAATCGTCGTATGCCCGGGACGCCCCAGTCGTTTACGCGGCCCTTCCCGGAGGGCGACCTCTGACAGCTCCCAGTCATGGGACCGAACGGGTCTCATGGCGACGTCGAAGATCACCGCCCGGCCAGGATGATCGGTTCGCTCCACCGCCAGATCGAACAGGTCCCCGACGACCAGCGTCTCTGATTCACGGCGCTGGAATCGCCGGGTGTTGACGACACCGCTGATCATGACCTGGACGGCGTCGATGCTGTGGACCCGGGCCATCGAGATGAAGATCCGATGCCGGGCGAACAGCTCGACGACGAGCCCTTTTACCCGGGGCGCGCGCCCGCCCGCCCTTCGTTGGACGACGACGTCGCGCAACTTGCCAACCTGGTCACCAGCGCTGTCGAGCACCGGCAGACCCCGGATCCGGGAGATGAAGACCGACGTCCCAGCGGGAGATGCCACGAGCTGAGTATCCCAGTCAGTGCTCGGTGATGGGCCGCTCGAAGCCATCACACCGCTCACCATCCGCCAGTGGTACAGCCACGCTGGTCCCCGAGTTGCCGACCCGTCGAGCGCACGCCTACGCTCTGACGCGTTCGATCTTGGGCTCGGCGGTTACCGATGACCTGATCGCAGCCCAACCCGGCCCACATCCGCGGGGCCGGTGCCACCAAGCGGGCCCAACAGATTAAGCCGGGGTCGCCGTCGAGAAGACCAAGACGCGGCCCGGCGGATCAGCATGATTTTCCCGGCCTACCTGCCGCTTGCCGCCGCCGACACCGGCCGAAAAGGCGACGACCGCATTCAGTGAGACGAAGAATTAGAGCACCAGTGCGATTCTCGATTTACTCTGAGGGCAACCGCACAGTTTGCCTGTGGTGCTTGCGGGTACTGCATTCAACAAGGTGATGCCTTTCCCGGGTGAGTCAATGCCTAGGTTGGGGTGGTTCAGTCAGGTAGCCGCCCCGACCGCGTTATTCTCGCGACCACCGCTTTGGGCCGGGCCATCCGGGTGACATCGACCTTGTCCGGCGGCATGATGCACGATCCTGGGGGCGCCTTGCCGGCCGTCTGGGTCTAGCGTGGGTGAAGTGAACCTGACCGCGGATTTGCATACTCAGCTTGCGCAGGCGGCGCGGGAGTTGCACGCGGAGCCAGATACCCAGCGAACGATGGAGCGTTCGGTGTTGCTGGCCACCGAACTGATTCCTAACTGCGACCACGCTGGTATCTCGATAGTTCATCGGAACCGCACGATCGATACACCGGCGGCGACCGATGAGGTAGCGCGCTGTGGCGATGAGTTGCAGTACGCCCTTGACGAGGGGCCTTGCCTGGATGCCATCTGGCACTACGACACTGTGATCAGTGCGAACCTGGCCGAGGAGGACCGGTGGATGAGATGGGCGCCACGAGTGGCGGCAGAACTGAACGTTCGCAGCATGTTGTGCCTGCGGCTGTTCACCAGCGCCGAGCTGGTTGGCGGTCTGAACCTATATTCAAGACAGATTGATGCGTTCGACGAGGACGACGCGTATACCGGCACCTACCTCGCCGCACAGATCGCCGTGGCGGTGGCGGAAACTCAAGAAGTGGACGGCCTTCGCATCGCCGCTCTAAACCGCGCCATTATCGGGCAAGCGCAGGGCATCCTCATGGAGCGCTTTACCATCGACCCCGAGAAAGCCTTCAACGTCCTACGCCGGGTCTCCCAGGACAACAACATCAAACTCATCAGGGTGGCCGATGAACTGGTTCGCACCCGCCGGACCCCAGGCGCATAAGGTGCCATCAGGCATGGCGCTCCCTCAACCAGCTGGACCGATTGGCCCTGCTCCGTATTGCACATTGCACGAGCCGCGGCCATTCCAAGATCACGACCTGCTGACTAGGTAGGTGGCCCGGAGGGCGGCGAGTATCCCACGTCTACGCAATTGGTCGTTGGGCAAGCACAACCCGGATGTCGCACTCACAGTGACGGCTACCGGGGGCGGCGGGACGCATCACGATGACCGTGGGCGGAGGCGGCGAGGCGGTAGATTGGGCTGGAGTTAAACGGAGGAAGACGATGTCGATGCCGCAGCAAACCAGCTCGATTTTCGAGCTCAAATTTCCCCAATCGGTCGGGATCTACCAGACGTACGCCGACGCGCAGAAGGCGGTCGACTACTTGGCCGACGAGCGCTTCGACGTGCAGAACCTCGCCATCGTCGGCACCGACCTCAAATCGGTCGAGCGCGTCCTGGGCCGCCGAACCTGGGGCACGGTGATCGGACAGGGTGTTCAGTCAGGTGTGTCAACCGGTCTGCTCGTCGGCCTGGTGATGTTGATCTTCACGAAACCAGCAAGCATCCTGGCGTTGCTGATCGTGGCCCTCGCGATCGGCATCAGCCTGGGTATCGGTTTCAGCGCCGCCGCGTACGCGATGACGCGCGGCCGTCGCGATTTCACATCGGTCAGCCAAACTGTGGCGACCAAGTACGAAGTGCTGTGTGAGCACAAAGTTGCCGCACAGGCGCGCGAGATGCTGCAGAACATGCCAGGGGCCCGCGCCAGCGCCTTCGAGTGATCATGCCCGTCAAATAGACATGGCCTCGTCGCGACTGTGGCTCAACCGGTCCAGATCGAGGCCATCCAGGCTTCAACGTCAGCGCTGGATCGAGGCAGTGCGACCGACAGGTTCTCGCAGCCCGTCTCGGTGATCAGGATGTCGTCCTCGATCCGTACGCCGATACCACGCAGGTGGTGCGGCACCAGTTCGTCGTCGGGCTTGAAGTACAGACCAGGCTCCACCGTGAACACCATGCCCGGACGCAAGGTGCCCTCGCGATAGTTCTCGACCCGAGCCTGCGCGCAGTCATGCACATCGAGGCCCAGATGGTGTGACGTGCCGTGCACCATCCAACGGCGGTGCAGCCCACCCTCGGTGGACAGCGACTGCTCGACGCTAATTGGCAGCAGACCCCAGTCGTGCAGGTGACGAGCGATCACCGCGACGGCCGCCTTGTGTACGTCGGAGAACCTGGCTCCCGGCCGGGCAGCCGCCATGCCGGCCTCCTGCGCCTCCAGCACGGCCTCGTAGACCATGCGTTGGTCGTCGCTGAACCGGCCGTTGATCGGCAGTGTCCGAGTGACGTCAGCGGTGTAAAGCGTGTCCAGCTCCACGCCGGCATCCATCAACAGCAACTCGCCGTCGCGCAGGTCGCCGTCGTTGCGGATCCAGTGGAGCGTGCAGGCGTGATCACCTGCAGCAGCAATCGTGTCGTAACCGACGGCGTTACCCGCGTGTCTGGCGTGTAGCCCGAACACGCCTTCTACCCACCGTTCCCCCCGGTCCCGGCGTGTTGCCTCTGGGAGTGCAGCGACCACCGCACCGAAAGCATGAGCGGTCTGCTCGCAAGCCTGGCGCAGCTGCGAGATCTCGAACTCGTCCTTGATCAATCGCAGCTCGCTGAGCGCGACGGCCAACTCCTGGTCGAGCTGTGAGCTGGCATCGGCACGATCCTGCTCGTCAGCTTCCTCGACGGTGACCGGTTTGCGGACAGCGGTCAGCAACCGCTCGAAGGATGTGTCAGCTGGCGTCCGGACCGCCCGTAGCTGCGTCGAGTCGGCGTTCTTGGACAGGTCCTCCGCGAGTTGATCAATCGGAGCGCACCGAACTCCGCACCGACTGCTCAACTCCTCGACCGAGGGTCGACGGCCAACCCACATCTCGCCGTATCGGGTGTCGGAGTAGAACTCCGCGGAATCTCGCGGTGCCCGCGGCTTGAAGTAGACGGTGGCGTCGTGGCCGTCGTCGGTCGGATCAAGCACCAGCACGGCATCGGGTTCCTGATCGGTGCCCAGGCCGGTCAGATGGGTGAACGCCGAATGTGGCCGGAAACGGTAATCGGTGTCATTGGAGCGCACCTTCAGCCCACCGGCGGAGATGACGAGCCGATCGCCGGGGAACTGAGCACTGACGGCCTGCCGGCGTCCGGCGGCGTACCGGGCAGCGGGTAGCTGATCAGGAGCCTCGGTCGGGTGAGCAGCCCAGCCCTTCCTGATGAACTCCTTGAAAGCATCGGAGAACGGCACCTGGCGGTTTGGTGTCGGAGGCTGCTGATCACTCACACGTGCATTCTTCCACCGTCACCGACACGCGAAGCAGATCAGGTTACCGACGGGACATGCCGGCCGGGCCGGAGCGGTGGACCCGAGTCGGGATCAGACGGTAGCCCGGGCGCCGACATCCAGCCGGCGCCTGGCCGAGACGATCAGCGTCGCGGCCACGCCGGTCGTAGCCACCACGATCGCCGCCATCGGAATCGCGGTGCCGTTGGCCAACACCCCCACCACGGGGGCGACAGCGCCGCCGATCACGAACTGGGTTGCGCCCAGCAGCGCCGCGGCGGTGCCAGCCTCTTCACCATGCCGGCTGAGAGCGATGGCTGGTGCATTGGGAAACGACAAACCCGCGCAGGAGAACACAAACCACAGAGGAATCATGATGCCAAGCAGGCCGCCGAATCCGGTAACGGCTGTGGCGAGCAGGGTCAGGGCGCTGAGGAACGCGACCACGACGCCCGCCGTCAGCACGCGCACAGGACTGTACCGGCGAAGCAAGATCGGATTGAGCTGGGTCATCAGGATCAGACCAACCGCAGTGGAGCTGAAAGCGAGCCCGAACTGCTGCGGTGAAAGACCGAAGATCTCTTGCAGCAGGAACGGTGCGCCGGCGATGTAAGTGAACAACGTGGCGAACATCAAACTGGAGACGCCCACCATGATCAGGAAAAGCCTGTCGGAGAACAAGGCACCGTAGGCCCGCAACGATCCGCCGACGCTGCCGGGCCGGCGGCGGTCGGACGGCAAGGTCTCCGGCAGGCCGAACCAGGCCACAGCCAATAGTGCGACCGCGGCCAGCGCGAGCACCACGAAGATGCCACGCCAGGATGTCCACTGCAGCAACGCGCTGCCGACTGACGGCGCCACGATCGGTGCAATGCCGAGTACCAGGATCAGCCGGGACAGCAGTTGCGCTGCACGCACGCCGCTGAACAGATCGCGAACTGTGGCCATGGCGACGACGGCGACAGCTGCCCCGCACAGTCCCTGCAGGGCGCGGGTCACGATCAGCAGCTCAATCGAGGGTGCGACCGCGCACAGCAGTGACATGAGGCCGTGCGCGGCCAGGGCTAGCAACAGGGGTCTGCGGCGTCCCACCACGTCAGACCACGGCCCGACGATCAATTGGCCGATGCCGAGACCGACCAGCAGCCCGGTGATAGTGAGCTGAGCCTGTGAGTCCGTCGCGCTCAGTTCGGTGGTCAGCTCCGGCAGCGCGGGAAGGTACGTATCGATGGTGAGAGGGCCGATCGCGCTCAGCGCACCGAGCACCAGCACAAGCTGGACATACTTCCGGCCGACGAACTGATCACTGAAGCTGTGCGCAGTGGGGCGCTCCAGCACCGAGGTCATGGTCTCGTGTCCTTTGGCGGGGATGAGGTGTGTCAGCCGCAGTCACCGCGATGTGGCCACGAAACGAGCCTCAGCGGGCTCTTTGCCGACAACCGCACCGCAGCCGCATTCATTCCCCGGTCAGCCGGAAAGTAGGGTTGTCGGGATCCGTCACGAGCCAGGGAGAGCCTCATCAAAGCTGACCGCGGAGCGCAGCTGCGCTTGCTCGACGTGCAGACCATCGACTCCGCGCTCGCCCAGCTCGAGCATCGCCGAAAGACCCTTCCCGAGCATGCCGAGATCAACGCGCTCAGCACAGCTGTGGCCACCATCTCGGCCGATCTCGTCGCCGCCGAGACGGCGGTCAGCGACCTGGAGGCCGAGCAGAACAGGGCCGAAGCCGAAATCCAGCCCGTTCGGGAGCGCTTGCATCGCAACCAGACTCGGATCGCGGACGGCACCATCGCGGACCCCAAGGCCCTGTCGTCGATGGTCGAGGAGGTCGCACACCTGCAGCGCAGGATTTCCGATCTCGAAGACGCGGAGCTGGAGATCATGGAGCAGCTGGAGTCGGCGACAGGCACGCTGGAACGGCTACGTATCAAAGCCGTCCAGCTCGACCAACAGCTGGCCGACGCGGTGGCGCGCCGAGATCAAGCCGTGGCCGCCATTGATGCTCAAGTCGATGAACAGCGCGCCGAACGCCAGGAGCTGTCGCCACTGCTGCCGGCAGACCTCCTGGCGTTGTACGACAAGATCGGAAAGAGCCACAACGGCGTTGGAGCGGCTGAGCTACGGCAGCGGCGC
>DATFQP010000248.1:0-16449 GCA_035264145.1 Propionibacteriaceae bacterium | reverse complement strand
GGACTCGGGAAACGGTTGGCCGGCCGCGAATCGGTAGAACTCATGGGACCACATGGCATCACCCAGGACCGCACGCCCGGAGAAGAACGGCCCGTCCGCGGTGATCTGGGTAGCGTGCGCGCGCATCGCATCCATCTTCTGGTCAACGTACGGTCCGCCCTCAATCGCCGCCACGATCTCCTCGTCGGAGGAAATCATCGGGAGCAGACCGCCTTCCGGGTCGAATCCCTTCATCGTTTCGGTGTCACCCGCCTCACGCAGACGTCGAATCGCGTCTGACATGCGGGTTTGACTCATGGTGCTCCACAGCACACGGGGGACGGACCAGGACCGCCCGAGATCGGCTCGATAAGAAGGAACCCCAGCGAGCAAATACCCGTACATGGCGACCCGGTGAGCCTGTATATGGTCGGGATGGCCGTATCCACCGACCTCGTTGTAAGTAATCAGGACCTGGGGGCGGCGCTGCCGGATCAACGGCACCAGCTCGTTGGTGGCCTCGAGGAGGTCGGTCGTCCAGAAGATGCCTTCCCGCAGTTCCGCACGGGCAGTCGCCAAACCCTGGTCGCCGTACGCCATGCCGGAATCGCGGAAGCGCCCATCGCCACCGAGCCGGACGAAGTCGGTGACGCCCAGAATGTCCATCGCCTGCTTGAGCTCGCCGAGCCGGTGCTGCCCCAGCTCGTCACCCTGATCAGCGGCGAGATGGCTGAGGTCGTCGACCAGCACCTCGCCTTCCTCCCCCAAGGTGCACGTCACCAGGCACACCTCGGCACCCTCAGCCACGTACCTGGCCATGGTCACGCCGTTGTTGATCGTTTCGTCGTCGGGATGAGCGTGCACCAGCATCAGCCGGCGCGGCGCTGTGCCCACCTTCGGGTCAGCCTCAGCAGTCACGGCCACCACCCTATGCGGTGTTCAACCACGTCGCCGGGCGTTGGCGACTGGCTCACCCGAAGGTGGCCAGCGACCGAACGGCTCGACGCATCCGATCGGTGCCATCAACCAGCGCCCGTCGCAGCGGCGAGGCCAGGTCGCCGGCCAGTGTCTGGTCTGCCAATTGCAATGTTTCGGGTGTGGCGACGCTCCAGGGATAGGCCCGTGCCGCCACCTCGCCCAGCGGCCAGCCCGTGCGGAACTGCGCGGTGCTGCCGATCTCGGAGAAGTATCGGGTAACGAAAGGTTTGAGAAGTTCCGACTGGTTTGGGGCGAAGAAGCCTTCTGCGGTCGCATAAAGCTCCAGCCCTGAGGCGGCAGAGGGCCGCATCAACAACGACCACGCCGCTTCCTTCGCGTCCGCGTCAGGCAGAGCGGCCCGGGCACGTGCCGCGTGCACCTGGGCGGCAGCGCTCGGGTCGCGATCGAGGGCATGGGTGATGAATCGGCGCTCGTCGGTCAGCCCAGCAAGTCTCTCGACGATGGTCCACACCAGTTCCGGGTCAAGGACGACTCCTTCTGGAAGTCGATCACCTCGATACCACCGGCGAAGGCCGTCGACGTCCGCGGCGCTGCGCACGACCAGCCGAAAGGCCGTCAGCTGATGATCAGAGCCGGGTTCGCTCTCCCCCAGTACCTGCCACGCCATGCGATGCACCCGCTCGAGCCGCTCCGAGCGCTCACCGACTGGACAGTACGCGCCGGCAAGTTGATCCTGTGCAAAACCGGTGACGGACGTCAAGATCACGTCCGATCGACAGGATCGTAGGCCGGCACACACCATGTCGAGCGCGCGCACCGGCGAAAGGGCGGCGTCGCGTACCGAGTCTCGAATGGCGTTGTAGATCACCACGGCAGGCTGTTCGTCGATGATCCGGGGCAGGGCCTCCGCAACTCGAGACCAGCCGTCGGGGCCGAATCTGATCTTGGCCCAGGTGTCGTCGTGCAGGTCGGGCACGACCAGCAGGGCGTCGGCCGGGACGGTGATCGATATCGGAGCGTCTGCAACAAGAGCCTCTACTGCCGTGGAGATGGTTCCGCCCTGATCGATGCTGCCCACGCTCAAGGCATGTATCCGGCTCACCGAATGCAGGGAGCCGGAGGTTTTGACGACCGCAACCTCCGGAGGTTTCCCCGCCAGGTCGAGGGTGTCCATCCCGGCGGTTCGCAGCCAGGCCTCCGCCCAGGCTGGCAGGTCGACTGCTCCCGCACTCGACCAGCACTCGATCAGGTCGCTGAACGTCGCGTTGCCTAAGCCGTATCGGTCGAAGTAGGTACCCAGCCCGGCCAGGAAGACCGAGTCGCCCAGGTAGGCGACCAGCTGTTTGATCACGGCGGCGCCCTTGGCATAGGAGATGCCGTCGAAGTCCTGCAACGCCGAAGCCGAGTCGGCCGAGCCGTTGCCGGCGACCGGATGGGTGGACGGTGACTGGTCGACCACTGAGCCCCAGTCCTTCCGAGTGACACCGAAGTCGATCCAGAGTGGGTAGTCGGTGGCATCAGTAGTGCACCGGTGGCCCATGTACTCCGCGAACGACTCGTTCAGCCACAGGTCATCCCACCAGCGCATGGTGACCAGATCACCGAACCACATATGGGCCATCTCGTGCGCGATGACCCCCGCTCGCGACGCTCGGTCCGTTCGGGTGGCCCGACCGCGGTAGACGAACGTGTCGCGGAAGGTGACACAGCCGGGGTTTTCCATCGCTCCGGCATTGAAATCCGGCACGAAGGCCTGGTGGTACTCGCCGAACGGATACCGGCGCGAGAAGGTCCGATGGTAATAGTCAAGGCATTGTTTGGTCACCGCGAGCATGTCCGCGGCCTGCTTGCCGAGTTGCCCCCCGAGCGATTTCCGAGCGTGCAGTCCGAGTCGAATTCCGTCGTGCTCGTCGAGCACCGAGGCGTACGGGCCGGCCACCAGCGTCACAAGGTAGGTCGACAGGGGTGCCTGTTGCAGGATTCGCCAGCTACCGGGAGCGACCCGCTGGCTGGGGCCGTTGCCGAGCACCGTCCACTCCTCCGGAGTGCGGACGCGAATCTCGTAACTCGACTTCAGATCTGGCTGGTCGAAACAGGCGAACCAGCGCGGTGCCGCGTCCAGAAAAGACATGGCGTACAGGTAGATCTCACGATCCTGTGGATCCACGTGGCGGTGCAGGCCTTCACCGACGCTAGAGAAGCTCATCTGCCCCTCGACAACCACGGTGTTGTCGGGTCGAAGGTCGTTCAGCGTGATCCGTCCGGCACGCCATCCGTTCGGGCTCAGCTCGACCCCGTTGAGGCTGGCCGACGTCAGGACGTGCCCCTTGAAGTCGAGAAAGCTTTCCCTGCCGCGACTTTCGAACGTGACGGTGGTTCGGGAGGTGAAGGTATCAGCCGACGGGTTGGTCAGGTCCAGCTCGACCATGGTGTGGTTGATCGTGAGCTGGGCAGCCCGGTCCTCGGCCTCACCCCGTTGCAGACTGTTCGAACTCAAGTCACCGTGCATGCGAAGATCGTCTCTCCACTGGGCGGTCGGCGGACCTCGGGGCCCCTTCCTCAAGAATGTGGTCGTGACCTGGAGCGTGCGCCAATTAACCGCTGAGGATGCTGTGCAGGCGCGGCGACTCGGCTTCGAAGCGTTCGGTGTGCCCACGGCGCCGCCGACGGATCCGCCTTCGGTGGACCAACCGGGATTCACCTGGTTCGGGGCCTTCGACGCCGACGTGTTGGCCGCGCGAGTAGTCGACCGGGAGTTCGAGTCGTGGTTCGGTGGCGCGTGCCTGCCGACTTGCGGCATCGCCGGCGTGACGGTTGCAGCGGAGTACCGCGGACAGGGACTTCTGACGCCCCTCTTCGTCGAAGCACTGCGGCACGCCAAGCAGCGCGGCTCCCTTATCTCCGGACTGTTCCCGACTGCGGCGAGAATCTATCGCCGGTTCGGCTACGAGCTGATTGCGGATTACGTGTCAGTGGAAGTGCGGACCCAGGCGTTGGCCTCTGTGACCCCACCGCAGACGGCACGGACCCGCCGTGCCCGCGTGGAGGACTTCGACGCCGTGCGTCAGATCTACGACGCCTGGGCGAGTGGCCAGAACGGTCCCCTGACAAGACGAGGCGTCTCCTTCACCGCGACGGCGGAACAATTTCTCGACAGCTTCACCGGGGTCACGCTCGCCATCGACCAGGCGGATGCGGTGTGCGGATTCGCTTCCTGGAATCGGGGGCCGGGCTACGGGGAGAAGGCGGTGATAGAGGTCGCCGACCTGCTGGCCATCACGGGTGAGGGGTATCGGGCGCTACTGGCGGCGCTGGGCAGCTTCGTCGCCGTGACGCCCACCTTGCGCATCGACACCTCCGGGGATGATCTCGCCCGGCTTTTCCTGCCGGGGGTCGAGTGGCGGGTCGCGCACTCGTCGCCGTACATGATCAAGATCTTGGACGTCCGTGGCGCTCTGAGCGCTGCCCGCTATCCGGCCGGTATGACGGTGCAGCTGAACTTCTCGATCGCAAACGATTTTCTGGCCGAGAACAACGGCTCCTACCAGCTCGACGTGGCCGGCGGACAGGCGCGGTGCACGGCCGGTGTTGGCGGGGACCGCGTCTTCACGCCGCAAGGGCTGGCGCTGCTCTTCGCCGGGGTCCAGTCGACTACCAACCTGCGCGCCGCCGGCCACCTCTCGGGCGGCGATGTGGATCAAGACCTGGATTGGGATGCCCTCTTCGGCGGCCGTCAGCAGCACATCCGCGACTACTACTGAACGCTCGCGAGGCAAGGGCACGCTTTGCGATGTGAGATGGCTTGATCTGGACCATTCAACTGTGCCGGAATTCGACGACGTCGCCGTCCGCCATGACATAGTCCTTCCCTTCCAGGCGCACCTTCCCCATGGCACGAGCGTTTGCCACCGACCCCGCGGCGACAAGATCATCGAAGGATACGACTTCAGCCTTGATGAAGCCCTTCTGGAAGTCGCTGTGAATCACGCCCGCGGCCTCGGGGGCCGTGGCACCCTTGGGGATGGTCCAGGCCCGGGATTCCTTCGGCCCCGAGGTCAGGAAGGTCTGGAGCCCGAGCGTGTCGAAACCGACTCGAGCGAGCACGTCGAGTCCCGGCTCGGCGATGTCCATCTCGGCGAGGAACTCCCTGGCCTCCTCCGGTTCCATCTCGACCAGCTCGGACTCGATCTTGGCGTCCAGGAAGATCGCCTCGGCGGGAGCCACCAGTTCCGACAGCTCCGCCTTCACCGTGTCGCTGGCCAGTTCGTCGGAGTCGCAGTTGAAAACGTAGAGAAACGGCTTGGCGGTGAGCAGGAACAAGTCCTTCAGCGCCCCGCGATCCAGCTTCGCGGCGAACACGGTACGACCACTGTCCAACACCTCCTGCACCTCACGGACGGCTGCCAGGGCTTCCGCCCTGGCCTTATTGATCCGCGCCTCCTTCTCCAGTCGGGGAAGCGCGCGCTCCACGGTCTGCAGGTCAGCCAAGATCAACTCGGTGTTGATCGTCTCGATGTCACCGGCGGGATTTACGCTGCCTTCGACGTGGGTGACGTCGGGATCGGTGAACACCCGGGTTACCTGACAGATCGCGTCGGCATCGCGGATGTGGGCCAGGAAGGCGTTGCCCATCCCCTCGCCCTTACTGGCGCCGCGCACGATACCGGCGATGTCGGTGAAGCTCACGGTCGCCGGCACGATCCGTTCCGACTTCGAGATGTCAGCCAGGATGGCCAGTCTCGGATCGGGGACGCCGACCACACCGAGGTTCGGCTCGATGGTGGCGAAGGGATAGTTAGCCGCCAGCACGGAATTGCGGGTCAGTGCGTTGAACAGCGTCGACTTGCCGGCATTGGGCAGGCCGACGATGCCGATGGATAACGCCACGGGCGACAAGCCTAGGGCGTGTCCTCCAGAGCCAGGAACGCTTCCATCGCCTGTGCCAGAGCGTGCGGATCGGCCACTCCGGCCAGCTCCCGCGCCGAGTGCATGGAGAGCAGTGGAATGCCCACATCGACGGTCTGCACACCCAGCCGGGTCGCGGTCAGCGGCCCGATAGTCGAGCCGCACGGGACCGTGTTGTGGGATACGAATTCCTGGGAAGCGACCCCTGCTCGCCGGCAGGCGCGCCGCCACAGCGCCGCCCCCTGGGCACCGGTGGCGTAGCGCTGATTCGAGTTGATCTTCAACAGCGGTCCGCCGTTGAGCACGGGGCGGTGCACCGGATCATGCCGTTCGGGGTAGTTGGGGTGTACGGCGTGTCCGGTATCAGCCGACAAGCAGGCACTGCTCGCCAGCGAGCGCGCACGTTGATCATCGTCACCGCCGAGGCTGCGGGAGATGCGCCCGACCACGTCCGCCAGCAGCGGGCCGGAGGCGCCTGACCGGGATCCGCTGCCGATCTCTTCGTGATCGAATGCGGCCAGCAAGGGAATTGCCGGCCCAGCGGTGACATTGATCAACGCCGTCAGGCCGGCGTGCACGCTGACCAGGTTGTCCAGCCTCCGCGAGCTCAGGAACTCCGCAGATGCTCCCAAGATCACCGGTGCCGCGGTGTCGAAGATCGTCAGATCGAAGGCCAGGACGTCACTCGACGTGATACCCACCAGAGAGGTTAGATGATCAAGAACGCTCGCTGTTTGATCACCTGACGCCCAGAGCGGTGCCGTGTGCCGCTGCTTGTCCAGCTTGAGGCCATCGTCGTTGACAGCCCGATCGAGGTGCAGCGCCAGTTGAGGTATCCGGGCGATGGGCCCGCTCTGCACCAACGTGACGCCACCCTCGGTCACCAACCGGCCGGCCACGCCAAGCTCGCGATCGAGCCAGGAGTTGAGCAGCGGGCCACCATAGATCTCGACGCCGAGCTGTCCATAGCCAGATCCCCTCAGGTCGGGCTTGGGCTTCAGCTTGAAGCCGGGAGAATCCGTATGGCAACCGATCATGCGAAATGGCGAGAGCCCATCGGCTCCGGCAGGAATGCGCCAGGCCACCGTCGCGCCTTCGCGGACCAAGACGTGGCCCCCGGGCGAGGAATCCCAGGCGTCGGTCTCGGCTTGAGTCGCGAAGCCCACCTCGCTCAGTCGCCGGGCGACCTCCGTGGCCGTGTGGTAGGACGACGGACAGGCCTGGATGAAGTCCACAAGATCATCGACATGATCATCGCCACCGGCCACCATGCCACCGTAGCGGGGCGGGGCGCGCGGTTCACCGACGACCGGTGGGCGCGGCATCCAACGTATTGTCACCCTCTCCCGGCAAGATCTTTGGCTATGGACTCCTGGACGGTCGCCGCACTGATCTTGGGGCTGCTTATTGGTCTTCTGATCGGGGCTCTGGCCAGCCTGCTCCTCGGTCGCTCGCGGAAGGACGCCGACAGGGCGCAGGCCGAAACGCTGATCGCCCAAGCGCGCGGCGAGGCCGCTCAGGCAAGGTCGGAGACCGCGCAGGCGCGTCAGGAGGCGGCACACTTTCGGGCCAACGTCGCCGAGGCTCGCAGCGAGACCGCCGACGCGAAGGCTGAGGCTGCCACCGCCCAGGTCGAGGCGGCGGAGGTGTCAGCGGCCATGGCGAAGGCATTGGCCGAACGTCATGCCGCGGTGGAGCGAGCGCAGGAGATCGCCGCCGACAGGCAGGCGATGCTTGACCAGTTCAAGATCATGTCGACCGAGACCTTGGACCGGCAGTCCCGAACTGCGGATGCGCAGGCAGAGGCTCGGCTGAAGGCGACTGAGCTACTGATGACTCCGGTCCGTGAGGGCTTGGAGCGTTTCGACAGACGGCTGAGTGAAGTGGAGAAGGAACGGGTCGCGATGGTGACCGACCTTCGCTCCCACGTACGGGCCGTGCAGGAAACCGGCGAGACCTTGCGCAAGGAAACCGCGACCCTGGTCACGGCTTTGCGCAAGCCGCAGACCCGCGGCGCCTGGGGGGAGACACAGCTCAAACGGGCCGCGGAGATCGCCGGCATGGTGGAACGCTGTGATTTCGATCTGCAGCACACCGCGCGCGCGGACGACCGCCTGATGCGACCCGATATGCGCGTACACCTGGCCGGCGGCAAGTACCTCTTCGTCGACTCCAAGGTGCCGTTGACGGGCTTCCTGGACGCCCAGGAGACTGACGACGACCACGCCAGGGCGGAACACCTCTCCAGCTACGCGCGCAATATTCGACACCACATCGACCAGCTCTCGGCCAAGCAGTATTGGAAAGCGGCCGACACACCCGAATTCGTCGTCCTCTTCCTGCCCAGTGAGGCGTTCTTCGCGACCGCGTTGGAACTCATCCCGGACCTTTATGACTACGCGGCCGCGCGGGATGTGGTACTGGCCACCCCCACGACGTTGATCGCGTTACTGCGCGCGGTCGCCTACGGCTGGCGCCAGGCTGCCTTGGCCGAAAGCGCGGCCGAAGTGTTCAAACTAGGCCGGGAGCTGCACGAGAAGCTTGGCCTGATGGGCAACCGCCTCGACAAGCTCGGCCGCGCCCTGCGCACATCGGTCAATGCCTACAACGAGACGATCGCCACGGTGGAAGGCACGGTGCTCGTGCGGGCACGCAGGTTCCGCGAACTCTCGGTGAGTGAACGCGACCTCACCGCACTGAGCCCGATGGATGATCCGGTCCGGCAGATCTCGGCCGCCGAGTTGGTCGAGGACGCGGTGCGAATCGAGCCGATGGTCGGCCGTGGTGCACGCCGGAGGGCGCGCACCGCCATGCCTGAAGGGCCGGAGTTGGTCCGACCGGATCCCGATCTGCTCGATCTGGTCGAGGGCGATGCGGGCGACCCGGTGGACGATGGCGGAGAGGCGAACGCGTCTTCCTGATCTATTCGCTCGCGCGATCCGCCGACGCTCGCGAACGGTCCTGATCTACTCGCTCGGGCTCAAAGACCTGTCGTTGACGCTAGTTGGCCGCGCGTCTGGAGAACCAGCGCGGCTGCCGGCAAGGTCCTTACGCAGCTCGGGAGGGAGGGCGAAGGCCAGCGATTCATCGGTCAACCGCTCTTCACTGGCCGGCGGAAAACCCTGGCTCTCCAGGAAGCTGAGCACGCCGGCCACGAGTTGGTCGGGGACCGAGGCACCACTGGTCACTCCGACACTGTCGACGCCGTTCAGCCAGCGCGGGTCGATCTCGCCGGCGTTGTCCACCCGATGAGCGGCCTTGGCACCGGCTTCCAACGCCACCTCGACGAGCCGTACGGAGTTGGAGGAGTTCGCGCTCCCCACGACGATGATCAGGTCAGCGCTTCGGGCGATCTGCTTGACGGCGAGCTGCCGGTTCTGAGTGGCGTAGCAGATATCGTCGCTCGGCGGATTCATCAACAAGGGAAACTTGGTCCGCAGCCGATCGACGGTCTCCAGCGTCTCATCGACGCTGAGGGTGGTCTGGCTCAGCCACGCCACACGGGACGGATCTGGCAGTTCGAGGTCCGCGACCTGGTCGGGCGATTCCACCACTGTGATGTTGTCCGGCGCTTCACCCGTGGTGCCTTCGACCTCCTCATGACCCGCGTGCCCGATGAGCAGAATGTCCAATCCCTCGCGGGCGAACCGCTTGGCCTCCTGGTGCACCTTCGTGACCAAGGGGCAGGTGGCGTCGATCACCTTGAAGCCCCGCGACTTCGCCTCCGCATGGACGGCCGGCGCAACGCCGTGTGCGGAGAAGACCACCGTCGCGCCCTCCGGCACCTCCGAAAGCTCATCGACGAAGACGGCGCCACGGCGCTCCAGATCTTCCACCACATGACGGTTGTGGACGATCTGCTTGCGGACATAGACGGGGGAACCGTACATGTCCAACGCCTTCTCCACCGTGATCACCGCACGATCGACACCCGCGCAGTAGCCCCGCGGGGCGGCGACAACCACCCGCTTGCCCGGCGTGGGCGCGGGTACGGCAACGGTAGTAGGCGTAGACACGGGACCCTAGTTTAGGTGGTGAATGGCGGTGACCTACCTCCATAAGCCGAGCATCGTAAGCTCACCCCATGCCGCTGGAGTCCTCGCCGGAGCACCCGGTCCCGCTTGGCCGGGTCCTGCCGCTGGTCCGGATGTGGATCGATCGCCTTGGGGCGGTCTGGGTGGAGGCGCAAGTCATCGAGATCAATCGGCGCGCCGGCACGTCGAGCGTCTTTCTCACCCTTCGCGACCGGTTGGCCCAGGTGTCAGCGAGCGTCCGTGTCTCGACGGCGACCCTCGACTCGGCCGGCCCGCTCAGCGAAAACGCCACGGTGGTGGCCCGCCTGAAGCCCGCATTCTACGAGGCGAGGGGTCAGTTCACCTTCTATTGCGATGCCATAACGCCCATCGGTGAAGGCCGGCTGCTGGCGCAGTTGGAGCAGACCAAGCGCCTGCTCCAGGCGGAAGGCCTGTTCGATCCTGCTCGAAAACGCCGCCTGCCGACCCTGCCACGAGCCATCGGGCTGATTACCGGTGCCGGCAGCGCGGCCGAGCGGGACGTCGTGGACAACGCGCGCCGCCGTTGGCCCGCCGTCCGGATTTTGACTCGGCACGTGCTGGTCCAAGGTCCACTGGCGGCCGCCCAGCTCATGGAGGCGGTACGCGTCCTGGATGCGAATCCGACTACCGACGTGATCGTGATCGCTCGGGGAGGCGGCTCCCTCGAGGACTTGTTGCCCTTCTCGGATGAGGGACTGATCCGTGCGGTGTTCGCCTGCCGTACCCCGGTGGTCAGCGCCATCGGACACGAGTCGGACAGTCCCATCCTCGATCTGGTCGCCGATCTGCGAGCATCCACCCCGACCGACGCCGCCAAACGCGTGGTCCCCGACGTCGCCGACGAGCTCACCCAGCTCACGCGGCTGCGGCGTCAGCTTGACCAGTCCATGATGAGCAGGATCTCGGCCGAGCAAGACCGGCTGACCGCTCTGCGTTCCCGGCCTGTTCTGGCCGACCCGACGGCCAGCTTCGCAGTCCATGCCGAACAGATTCAGGCACTGCGCGACCGGTCACGGCGAGCGATCCGAACGCGCTTCGAGCACGAGATGAGCGCGGTGGGCTATCACCTGGCTCGGGTACGCGCCATGTCGCCGCGGGCAACTCTGGAGCGCGGCTATGCCGTCCTGGTCAACGCCGACGGTCGTGCGATCACCTCTGTGCAAGATGTCTCGGTGGGTGATGAGCTGACGGCCCGTCTGCTTGATGGCGAAGCGGTTGCCTCCGTAACAGCGATCATGCCGGGCAAACCGCAGACGCTCGGATCGGAGGTGTCCGCGTGAGTCCGCCGGAGAGCGAGAAGTTGAGCTATGAGCAGGCCCGCGAGGAGCTGGTGTCGGTGGTTCAGCGTCTGGAGTCCGGCGGAGCACCATTGGAGGAGTCGCTCGCCTTGTGGGAACGCGGCGAGCGGCTCGCAGCCATCTGCCAGGAGTGGCTGGACGGTGCTCGAGCCCGGATCAGCGCCACCCGGAACGCGGCCAGCCGAGACAATGGCGGCAATGCGGGCGGCGCTGAAGATGAGCGCTAACTGCTCGCCAGCGTGGCGGCGAACGCCTCGAGCGCGGCGTAGGACGTGTCGCCCGCGACGACTGTTGTGACGGTGTCGGTTCTCTGGACCAAGGAGCGGGTCCGGCCGTCAGCGCTCACCCGGCGCTCCCAGATGTCGCCGTTGACGGTGCTCTCACCGTCGACTGCTCCCTCGCGCGTCTCGGCCGAAATGAACTCGTCCGGTTCCAGGTCGCCCTGGGCGACCGCAATGTAGTCCTCATCGGGGGTGAGGTAGCCGACCCGCCACAGGTTGCGGACCGAGGGCGCTTCGTTCAGATACGGTTCGCCAGTGCGTACCCAGGTGACTCGGGTGGCACGCCAATCGTTCGGGAGGTTGGCAGGCGCCAGTATCGGATATGGCGATTCCGTCCGGGCCTTGGCCAGCACCGGCTGCGGATCGACGACCTGCACCGGATGATCCTTGGGCAGTTTGGTGAACAGCACGGTGATCACCGCCAGGGGGATCATGATCACGGCTATCGAGCGGACCAGGTCCCCGGTCGTCGTCGCCTTGCGTGAACGTGCCACCGCTCTATCTTTCCAGATCTCTACGATGGCTCCCGTGGAGCCGGCGATGATCATCGCACGGGCGGAGTCCATTGGGGGTGAGGTCGTGCTGCGTCGCCGACCAACCGCCGCGGGACCCGTTGATGAGCTGATCGTCAATGGGGCGTTCGCAATGGACTCCGCCGAAACCGGCAGCGAGCGAGAACTGGGCCGAACGGCCAAGGACGCACATCAGGTGCTGTTGGGCGGTCTAGGACTCGGTTACACGGCCGACGAGGTGCTGACATCCTCGGTACGCCGGCTGGACATCGTGGAATGTGAAGACGCGTTGATCGAGTGGGCCAAGCTGGGAGCCACCGAGGTGCTCCAGCGGGTGGCTTCGGACCCGAGAGTCCGGTTTCACGCCGGCGACATCGCCGACGTGCTGGACGACTGCCCCCGTGCGCGGGCGGCGGAGGCGTTCCACCGTCGGTCACGACCGGTGACCCCGGTCGGGCCCTGGGATGCCATCCTCCTCGATGTGGACAACGGTCCGGACTTCTTGATCCACCCGCAGAACTCGGATCTCTATACCGGCCCGGGGCTGGCCGCGGCCTACCGGCAGCTGACGCCGGGAGGCGTGCTCGCCATCTGGTGCCAAGGGATCGCACCGCCTCTGGAATTCGCGCTGCGTCAGCTGGGCGAGGCCGTGGGTGTGCGTCGGCTGGACGCCGTCCGGGGCGCTCGGCATCTCGAGTACGCGATCTACACGCTCCGCCGGGGCGGTTCGAGCGAAGGCGGCCACTAGGCCACAATGGCACTCATGCCGCAGGACTATCGTCTCGAACGCGACACCATGGGCGAAGTACGGGTGCCCGCCGCTGCCCTCTACAAAGCACAGACCCAGCGAGCCGTCGAAAACTTTCCCATCTCCGGTCTGCCGATCGATCCGGCGCTGATCGCCGCCCTCGGCTTGATCAAGGGCGCCGCAGCTCAGGTCAATGCCAAGCTAGGCGTGCTCGACGCTGACCGAGCCGCCGCCATCTCGTCTGCGGCCCAGAGCCTGGCCCGCGGTGATCATGACGCCGAGTTTCCGATCGACGTCTTCCAGACCGGTTCCGGCACGTCATCCAACATGAACGCCAACGAGGTGATCGCCTCACTTGCCACGCCGGAGCTCGGCAGCCCTGTCCATCCCAATGACGAAGTGAATGCCTCCCAGTCGAGCAACGACGTCTTTCCGAGTGCCATCCACATCGCCGCGGCGCAGAGCATGATCGAGGCCTTGGTGCCGGCCTTGCAGCACTTGGAGGAGTCCTTGGGCGACAAGGCCAGCGAGTTCGCGGAGGTCGTCAAGAGCGGCCGCACCCATCTGATGGACGCGACTCCGGTAACGCTGGGCCAGGAATTCGGTGGTTACGCGGCGCAGGTGCGGTACGGGATCGAGCGAGTGCACGCCGTGCTGCCCCGGGTGGCCGAGCTTCCTCTTGGCGGTACCGCGGTGGGCACCGGCATCAACGCCCCGGCCGGCTTTGCCTCCGGAGTGATTTCGATGATCGCCGAGCACACCGGCCTCCCGCTGACAGAGGCCCGCGACCACTTCGAGGCCCAGGGCGCCCGGGACGGCCTGGTGGAAGCGTCTGGTGCCCTGCGCACGATCGCGGTCAGCCTGTACAAGATCGCCAACGATCTGCGCTGGATGGGCTCGGGGCCCACGGCCGGCCTTCGTGAGATCGCGCTGCCGGATCTTCAGCCCGGCAGTTCGATCATGCCGGGCAAAGTGAACCCGGTGATCTGCGAGGCGACCACGATGGTGTGTGCTCAGGTGATCGGCAACGATGCGGCCGTTGCCTTCGCGGGCTCGTCGGGAAACTTCGAGCTCAACGTCATGCTGCCTGTGATGGCGCGAAACCTCCTCGAGTCGATCCGCTTGCTGGCAAATGTGAGTCGACTGCTGGCTGATCGATGCGTGGCCGGGATTGTGGCGGACGTCGAGCACTGTCGCACGCTGGCCGAGTCCTCGCCGTCCATCGTGACCCCGCTCAACCGCTACATCGGGTACGAAAACGCGGCCGTCGTGGCGAAGAGGGCGCTCAAGGAGGGCAAGACGATCCGACAGGTCGTCCTCGAGTGCGGGTTCGTCACCGAAGGCAGGCTGACCGAAGAGCAGCTTGATGCCGCCCTCGACGTGCTGGCGATGACCCACCCTCCGCACGTGAAGGACTAGGCACCAGCGAACTCCGGCAGCACTCGTGCTAGACCGGTGGGGGGCTAATACCAGCCGTGTGCGCTCTTGAAGGACCAGGCCTGACACGGACTGCCATACCGGTCCCTCATGTAGCCGATCCCCCAAATGATCTGCGTGGCCGGATTCGTCCGCCAGTCGCTGCCAACGCTTGCCATCTTCGACCCGGGTAGGGCCTGCGGAATCCCGTACGCGCCGGAACTGGGGTTCTTGGCGTCTATGTCCCACATGCTTTCGCGCATGATGATGTTGTTGAAGCAGGAATACTGCTCTTCGCCGTAGCCGTACTTGTTCCTCAGGATCTGGCGCGCAATCTCACGTGGATTGGTCGTGCCAGGCAGATAACCGCGATTCTCCATCGCGCGCCGACGAGCAGCTTCCCTCTCGGCCTTTGCTTTGGCGGCGGCAGCCCTCGCTCGGGCGGCGGCGGCCGCTGCCTTGGCGGCTGCGGCCCTCAGCCGCGCCTCTTCGGCAGCCACCGACTTGCCATGCTTCGCCAAGGTCTTGGCCCGGCGGCTGGCTTGCTTGGCAGCCGCCGCGGCAAGCGTGGCGTGAGCGGCGCTTCGATCGGCCTCCTGATCCGCTCGGGCCGCGGCGCTGGCCAACGCACTCGAGGCAGCCGGCGTCGGGCTGCTCGATGAGACCGGTACGGCCACCGCCGGCTCGGCGTTGGCGACACCGGCATTCGGTGGGCTGGTCAAGGTCGCAATTGCCGTCGTGGCGACGAACGCCGAGAAGCCAACACCCGCAATCGCATGCTGGACCAGTCGACGCACGCGCAAAACCATGCCATAGGCCGTTATCCAAATGAAATATTCGCCAGACCAGTTTGTGGACTGGTCCGGGTCACAGGGCGACGTCCTCCAACAGGTCCGTGACCAGGGCCGCAATCGGCGAACGCTCGGATCGGTGGAGGGTCACGTGACCGAACAGCGGGTGCCCTTTGAGCTTCTCCACCACAGCCACCACCCCATCGTGGCGGCCCACGCGAAGGTTGTCGCGCTGTGCCACGTCGTGGGTCAATACCACCCGGGAATCCTGGCCGATGCGGCTGAGCACGGTGAGCAGCACGTTGCGCTCCAGACTCTGCGCCTCATCGACGATGACGAAGGCGTCGTGCAGCGACCGGCCGCGAATGTGGGTCAGCGGGAGCACCTCAAGCAGGCCGCGTTGCAATACCTCCTCGATCACTACCTTGGAGGCCACCGCCCCCAGCGTGTCGAAGACAGCCTGGGCCCAGGGGGCCATTTTTTCGCCCTCGGTGCCGGGCAAATAGCCTAGTTCCTGTCCACCGACGGCGTAGAGCGGGCGGAACACCACCACCTTGGAGTGCTGGTGCCGCTCGACCACCGCCTCCAGACCGGCGCACAGCGCGAGTGCCGACTTACCTGTCCCTGCACGTCCGCCGAGGGAGACGATCCCGACGGTCGGGTCCAGCAGCAGATCCAGTGCCACTCGCTGCTCGGCGGACCGGCCGTGAATGCCGAATGCGTCACGGTCGGCCTTGATCAATCGGACGTCCTTGGCCGGTGTCACCCGTCCCAGCGCTGAGCCGTTGCTGCTGAGCAGCACCACGCCGGTGTGGCAGGGCAACTGGCGCGCCTGCTCGAGATCCAGCGTGCCGGTCTCATAGAACTCGTCAAGCTGGGCTCGCTCGACATCCAGCTCAGCCATCCCGCGCCATTCAGTGTCAATGGCGAGCTCCGCCCGATATTCCTCCGCCGCCAGCCCGACGGCCGACGCCTTGACCCGCATGGGCAGGTCCTTGGAGATCAGGGTGACGTCGCAGCCCTCAGCGGCGAAGTTCAAGGCAACGGCCAGAATCCGGGAATCGTTGTCCCCCAGGCGGAAGCCGTCGGGCAGTGCGGCCTGGTCCGCGTGATTCAGCTCGACGTGCATGGTGCCACCCGCATCGTTGATGGGGATCGGGGTGTCAAGCTGCCCGAAGCGAATCCGGAGATCGTCGAAGTGCCGCAGCGCTGTCCTTGCGAAGTAACCGAGTTCGGCGTGATGCCGCTTAGCCTCCAGCTCAGTGATCACCACGACGGGCACCACGACGTCGTGCTCAGCAAAACGGCGCAGAGCTTGCGGGTCGCTGAGCAAGACTGAAGTGTCGATGACGTAGGTACGGCGGCCTGAGGTAGAAGGAGACATGATCTGCCCTTCTGTGCGGGCCGTACGCCGCGGCGCCCGGCCCCACCGTTAAGTGGACGGCCGGGTGAGTCCTCGGATCCAAGATCCGAGCCTGCTGCCCGTCGGTTGACGGTGCATTCATCGCCTCCCGGGCGGGCCGAT
>DATFQP010000247.1:0-17289 GCA_035264145.1 Propionibacteriaceae bacterium | reverse complement strand
GAAGGGCCGCGTAGATGATGATCATGTTGTAGCCGATGAATGCCCAGTTCACGATATTCATGATCGAGAACAGCATGCCCCTCTGGGTGAGGAATGGCGGCGGTCCGAATCCGAGGCCTCTGCTGATCTGGGCGAACGGCCCGAAGTCAGGGCCGTACAGATACCCCCACATCAGCGTGGCAACGACCCCCGGAACTGCGTACGGCACGAAGATCGCTAACCGGCTGAACCTCGCTAGCCTCATCATCCCGCTGTCGAGAGCGAGGGCGAAGAACAAGGCGAAGGCGATCATGAACGGCACTTGGACGACCAGGAAGATCGCCATCCGGCCAACCCCGCTCAAGAACAGCGGATCCGTCAGCGCTTTGATGTAGTTTTCCGCACCGGCGAAACTGGTGCCACCGATCAGCCGCTTTCTATAGAACGAGAGATAACCGGCATAGACCAGCGGCACAATGACCATGGAGACGAAGACGATGAAGAACGGCAACACCAGCGTGTAGGCCGCGCCGTATTGCCGGCGCTTGGCTGCCGTGAGGCGCGAACGTCGCGGCGCCCTGGTGGCGACTTCAGGTGCGGCATTGACGAGAGTGGACATAAAGCCCCTTTCCAAGCAGTGGCTGCTTGGCGCCAGCCATGGGAGTGCGAGGCGCCAAGCGACTGTCAGGTGACCGTGAAGCCCTGGTCCTTGGCGAACTTGGCACAGGCGTCCTGCCATGCCTGCAGGCCGGCAACTGCGTCGGTCTTGTTGGCGAACGCCTTCCCTAGCGTTTCGTTGAAGTTCGAGTACACGAAGTCCATGAACGGCAGCCATTGAAAGTCCGTGCTGACCGTCTCGGTGATCTGGGCGAACTTCTCGTTGACCTTCTGGCCGCCGTAGAACTTGGATTCCTGATTGACGAAGCTCGGGTCGGTCAGGACTTCTTTCATCGCCGGGAATAGGAACTGTTCATTGGCCAGCATGAGTGCGGACTCCTTGTTGGTGTTGATGAACAGCGCAAGCTGCGATGCCGCGACCTGGTTCTTGCTCAACTTCAAGACGGCGTCGGTGGAGCCACCCCAGTTGCTGGAGACCACCTTGCTGGGGTCCCACTGCGGCATGTCGTTGGCACGCCACTTCCCGGATGTTTTGGCGGCCGTACCTTGCAGGAATACTGGGCCCCAGGCCGCTATCGGCAGGGTGGCGTACTTGCCGTTGGTCAGGCCTTGGTACCAAGTGTCATTGAAGTCGGCGTCGTTCGAGGCGGTGCCGTTGGTCACCAGATCACCCCAGAACTTGGTCACTTTCTGTGCTTCGGGGTTGGCCAGATCGACCTTGACGCTCTCCTGACCGTCGAAGGTGAACGGGCGGACACCGGCCTGCCACAGGTAGGCGACAAACTGACCGGGTTCATTTGGTGCCACATTGACCAAGTAGCTCTTCGGATTCTTCGAGTGGTAGGTCTCAGCCGCCGCCGCGAAGTCGTCATAGGTCTTCGGCGCCTCGAGTCCGGCCGCTTTGAGCAAGTCGTCGCGGTAGAGCAGACCCATCGGACCCGTGTCCTGCGGAATTCCCCAGAGACCGCCATTGGTATTGACCTGAGACCAAACCCAGTCCGGGTAGGAATCCTTGAAGTTCGCCGGCGCGTACGGAGTGAGATCGAGTAGATTGCCCTCTCCCAATGTGAATGAGTTGATGTACTGGAACTCGACCTGGGCGACGTCCGGTGCACCCTGACCGGACTGGATTGCGGTCCGCAGTTTCTGGTAATGCGGCGCGCCCTGGCCGACGTTGACGACGTTCACCTTGATCTTCGGATACTTCGTGGTGAATAGCTTTACTTCGTTCTTGATGTCGGGGACCCAGGTCCAGAACGTCAAAGTCGTCTCAGTGTTGAGCGCGTTGTCGATCTCGGACTGAGGTAACGCCGAGGCGGACTGGGCGGCCGGAGCAGGAGTCTCATCTGAACCGCACGCGCTGAGGAACCAGGGCGCTGAAGCGACAGCGGCGGTAGAGATCAGGAACTTGCGTCGGGTGATTTCGTTCTCAGACATCGTTGTCCTTTCATTTCCTGTTCGGAGCTCCGAACTGGGATAGAGGTGAGTGCCGCGATCAATCCACTACCGGTTCAGCCGCGGCGCAGGCCCCGATGACCTGCGGATGATGAGCTTTGTGTCGGGCAGCTTGATCGCCTCGGCGGGCGGATCGCCCCCTTCGATCATTCGTAAGAGTTCGGCCAGGATGCGTTGTGCGACCCCTTTCGCGTCCGCTGCCACTGTGGACAACGGCACCATCTGATATTCGGCTTCGGGTACATCGTCGAAGCCGACCACCGATACGTCGCCCGGAATTGTCCGGCCTGACTCGTGTAACGCTCTGAGGATCCCCATCGCCATATGGTCGTTGGCGGCGAAGATCGCGGTGACATCGTCACGGGCGGCCAGTCGACGCCCTTCCTGATAGCCGGATGCGGCCGACCAGTCACCGAAGTGCACACGCGGTACATGACGACCGGAGGCGCGAAGCGCCGATCGCCAACCGTCGAGGCGTTTCTCTGCGGCGTCCCAATCGCGTGGCCCCGCCACATGCCAGACCGTCTGATGTCCCAAGCCGAGGAGGTAGCCGGTCAGCTCGCGACAGGCCTCTTCCTGGTCGATGTCCACGACGGCTTGACTGGAAACACCGCTGATCCAGCCGGCGCTCGTCACCACGGGCAGGCCGGCGAGTTGGGTGGGGTCGACATCAATCAGATGAGTCGGCACCTCCACCACCAAGCCCTCCACACCCCGCTTCTGCAACGCGTCGATCCCATTGGCAACACTGCGTGCAGAGAGGTCTGGCACTGACGTCAGAGCCATGGTGTATCCCAGCCGGCGTGCCTCATGCTCGAGGGTGAAGACCCGTCGGGACGGTCCGATCAGAGGCGTTCCGAGAGCCAGCACACCGATCGTGTGACTGCGCTCCCGCGCCAATGCCTGAGCTGCAACATTGGGGCGATAGCCGAGATCCTTGATCGCACGATTCACCCGCTCCCGAACATCGGCACGGACATGAGGTGCACCGTTCACCACCCGCGACACCGTCTTCTGCGACACGCCCGCCACGCGTGCCACATCCATCATCACGACGCTGCGGGAGCTTCCGCTCGCCAGCGCGGGTGGCGCTGCGTTCATACTGTGTCCTGACTACGTAGTCAGTGTCTTGGTTGCGGAGTCAACACCTCGGCAATGTGACCTGTCAAGAGGTGAGTGCCCATCGCACGTTGATATGGATAGCGACCCCGCCGCAGGATGAGGAGGGGGACACAGGACGAAACGACAAGACGAGGGGATCAGATGACAAACCACAAGGTGGTGAGGCATGACGAGTGGCTCAAGGCACGAAAGAAGCACCTGGCTAAGGAGAAGGAGTTCACTCGGCTGCGCGATCAGCTAAGCCGGGAGCGGCGGGAGCTGCCGTGGGAACTCGTCGAAAATGACTACACCTTCGAGGGCGAGCACGGGAGCCAGACACTCAGCGACCTCTTCGAGGGTCGCGGCCAATTGGTCGTCTATCACGCGATGTTCAACCCAGACACCGCCGGCGCCCATACGACCTGGACGGCGGACGCCCCCTGCTTCGTCTGTTCGTTCTGGATGGACAACTTCAACGGCGTCACCATCCACCTGAACCATCGGGACATCACGATGGCCGCCATCTCCCGGGCTCCTTACCCGAAGCTTGCCGCGTACAAGAGACGGATGGGCTGGGGGTTTCCATGGCTGTCGTCGCTGGGAAGCGACTTCAACTTCGACTATCGCGTCTCGTTTCCCGATGAGACCCAAGAGGCCGACTACAACTACCGGCTTCGACCGTTGGGATCGACTGAGGCACCCGGCATCAGCGTATTCATAAAGGACGGCGATCAGATCTATCACACCTACTCCACTTATGAACGTGGACTCGACATGTTGAACGTCGCATACCACTGCATGGATCTCGTGCCGAAGGGTCGCGATGAGGGCGAAGGAGCCGGGGCATTGTGGGTCCGCCGTCGCGACGAGTATCAGGACTGATGTCGAGCGGCCGACTCCTGCCAGCGATCGGGCTGGTCAGACAAGCGAGGCCGGGCGGATTCTGTCCAGCGTGCCGAGTGCTGACAAAGGCCCGTGACGCCAGACCGGTGCTCGCCAAGCCCATGGCGGCCGTGCTGGTCGTCCTCGCTGTCACCGGAGTTGCCTGGGCGGCCATGGTTCACCACTCGCGCTCCATGGCAGGAATGGACGGAATGGACGTGGGCCTCGGCCCGATCGCGTCCTTTACCACGACCTGGGTCGTGATGATCACGGCGATGATGTTGCCCTCCGCCATCCCGGTGGTCCTCGAGTTCGTGCGAACAGCCGAACGGCGAAAGGGATGGCAGGTCGCCACTGGGGTGCTCGCCGCGACATACCTCGGCGTCTGGCTGCTCTTCGGCGTGGTGTGCTACGCCATCTACACCGCCGCACGAATGCCGTGGACCAACCAGGAGCAGGCCGGTGGGCTGGCTCTGGTTCTCGCCGGCGTCTACTCGGTCACGCCCATCAAAGGAGCAAGCCAGGCGCGGTGCCGTGAGCTGTGCGCGCTACACGGTCCGCTTCCATTCAACCTGATGCGGAGTGCCACTGTGGCTGGCGTCCGCTATGGCCTCAGCTGCCTTGGATGCAGCGTGGCCCTCATGGTGGCGATGGTTCTTCTCGGGATGTCCGATCTCTGGTGGGCGGTGATCCTGGCCGTCGTCATCCTGGTCTACAAGCTCGCGCCTCCGCTGCGAATGCGACATGAGCTGGTCCTTTCGGCGCCGCTGGCGGCCCTCGGCATCGCCTACCTCATGATGGCTTGAGACGCGACTGAGCCGGCTGTACCCGAGAGCACGCGAGCCAGCGCTAGCCCATGTCAGTCTTCGCATTCACCGCTGCTGGTGTGACTCGGGCTGGGCGAAGCGCTCCAACGTAGACGCCGGCCATGACCATGAAGCCTCCGACCACCAGTCCGACGCCGACCGGCTCGTTGTCGAGCCAGCCAGAGAGTGCCAGGGTGACGAAGGGGATGATCACGAACCCGTACGATGCCCGCGAGGCCGCCCAGTACCGAAGAACAACAAGGTAAAGCAGGAACACGACCACCGACCCAATCACGACCAAGTAGGCGATGGCCGCCCATGTCTCGAGTCGGTCCGGGAGCTCGAGCGGCTCGTTAGCGAAGAGTGCCGCTGCGAGCAGCAGAGCAGCTCCCGCCGTCATGCCAATAGCGTTCATGGTCACGGGATGGACGCCTGGGAAGCGTCGTACCAGCACCAGGGCTTGCGCGAAGCAGATGGCGCTGCCAATCACGGCGAGCACCGACAGCAAGGGCACATCGTTCTGCAATGGAGAGTAGGAAGTCACTGCGACGCCCATAAGGGCAAGAAGGGATCCGATAACCGCCGCGGCACTCAGGCGCTCCTGTCGCCAGAGCACCGCGAGCAAGAGGGTCAGTAGGGGCACGAGCGCCAGCAAGATCTGGCCGAGTCCAGCATGGACCTGGACCAGGGCGTAATAGCCCAGCCCGAACGAGCCGCCGAAGTTGAACAAGCCGTAGAGCAGTGAACCGACGAGGTCTCGTCTCCGGGGTAGCGCCAACCTGAGCACCGCCATGACAGCCAGGAGCAGCGCGGCGGCAAGCGCGAATCGCAGACCCGCACCCCAAAGGGGCGCAAGCTCACGGTTGCTGAACCGGATACCCACCGCATTGCCACCGGCGAGCACCGCGTAGGTCACAAACGCGGTGAGCGCCACCCGCTCGCCGCCGGGCGTGGTCACAAGCGAGACGCTACGCCTCGACCCACCCGCTCAGACAGTGGAGCTCGTGTTGGCGGCTACCTCTGACTTTCAGCAACCGCCACCACGATCGGTTGGTAGTAGCCGCTGTCTTCAGGCATCAGCCAGTGAACGGCCTCGAATCCGTGCTGAGCCAACGCTGCGGTCAGCTCTGAGCGACGCAGCGCTCTAAGGGTCGTCTCGTGGGCGGCGGTGTTCCATACGCCGTTGGGGCCTTCGGCAAACGTGAATAGCGCAATCTGGAGCTGGTCACCGGTTGGAGACCAGACCCAAGCCTGCCCAGTACCCTGACGTTCACCGCTGGGTCCGTGCAGCGCGATCGGGATCCCGGTGGGACGAGCGATGGCCAAGGCGTCGTAGTCGCGAACCGAGGCGATAAGAAGGCCACCTCCACGCAAGCAGGCACGGACATTGTCGATGGCTTCATCGAGGTCGGCTTCGGTGAGCAGGTGCGACAGTGCGTTGTCACAGGAGATGACCGCATCGAAGTGGCCCACGACCACTTTGCGCACCGTGCGTACATCTGCGACCTCAAGGTCGATCTGCAGGCCGCGAGCACGAGCTTCCATACGCGCGCGCTCGACCGAGCGCTGACTGAGATCCGTGCCCGTGACGTTGTAGCCGAGGACGGCCAACGGCAATGCCTGGGTGCCGATCCCACACGTACAGTCCAGGACCCGGGAGTGTTCGCCTACACCGCGAGCAGCCAGAAGGCTCGCAATGACCCGACCATGCCACATCGCTGCCCGCCACCAGTCCTCGAACAGGACCTGGTACTCCGACGCGAGACCGTCGTAAAACTCCTTCGGGCCCGCCACCTAACCATTGTCTTTTGCAGCCAGCCCGGCCACTGGAACGGCCATCGACGACGGCCCGGCACCGGTTCTTCGTCCCAAGCCCGAATGGCTTCGAGGATCGGCCGACTCGACAGCGCCCGGCTCGGCACATGTCGTCAACGACTCTTCAGCGCGATGATCTTGGGGTTGTCCGGCTCAGACTACACGCCGGATCGGTGAGGCGAGCTGGTTGTGCTTTCGGCCTGCTGGCCGGAAGGCATCAATCTCCGGCTGGTTACGGTAACCATGTGACCCGGTATGTGATTATCGGCGCGGGAGCCATCGGAGGTGCCATCGGCGGGCGGTTAGCGCGTGCTGGCCAGCGGGTCGTGCTGGTCGCCCGGGGTGATCATCTAGATGCGATGCGCAGTTACGGCCTGCGCGTCCGGACGCCCACCGAGGACGTCACTGTGCCGGTTGCTGCGGTGTCCGCTCCGGGTGAGGTGCAGCTGCACACCGATGACGTGCTGGTTCTGGCGACCAAGACCCAACAGCTCATACCCGTGCTCAACGAGTGGGCTGATGCCGACGTGTACGACGCAGAAAGGGTGATCGGGTCCGCCGGCGACCAGCTGCCGGTGTTCACCGCGACCAACGGCGTGGCCGCCGAGGACTTCGCGTTGCGGTACTTCACCCGGGTCTTCGGTATCTGCGTGTGGATGCCCGCGACTCGGCTGGAGCCGGGCGAGGTGATCGTGCGCGCCACGCCGGTTGCCGGTGTACTGCATCTCGGCCGGGTACCGGCCAGCACGACGGCCAGGGACTCACAGCTCCTGCAGCGGGTAGCGGCGGACTGGACCGCCGCCGGCTTCGACATCCGCCTGCCTGCGGACGTGATGCCGTGGAAGTACCGAAAGCTGATCAGTAATCTGGGCAACGTTTTCGAGGCGCTGACCGGATCGACGCGTGAGGTCGGCGACCTAGTCGAAGCTGCCGAGGCGGAGGCTCGGGCGATCTTCGACGCTGCCGGTATCAGGTACATCGATGACGCCGAGGAGGCGGCGACTCGTGCGACGGGCTTCACGGTGCAACGAGTGCCGGGGGTGGATGGCATGGTGGGCGGCTCTACCTGGCAGTCGTTGACCCGGGGCACCGGAGACATCGAGACCGACTACCTGAATGGAGAGATTGTCCTTCTTGCGCATCGCATCGGGACCACAGCGACGATCAATTCCAGGCTGGCCCGGCTTGGTCGCCGAGCGGTTGTGACCGGTGCGCGCCCGGGCGACCTCACTCCCGAGGCCTTGGCCGATGAGCTGCGTCAGGCCGCCGTCCGGGAGAACGACTGAGGTGAGAGTGGGATACACCACTGACTTCGAGGGCCGGACGGTGCTGGTGACCGGTGCCAGCGGCGGTATCGGCGGCGAGACCGTCAGACAGTTGGCGGCGGCCGGCGCCGACGTCGTCGCAGGGGGTCGCTCAGAGGAGGCGCTCAACGCCTTAGCCGATGAAACCGGAGCGCGCCCCCTACCGTTCGACCTGACTTCCGAAGACAGCGTTCGCGATGCCCTCGACGGGCTCAACCTTTATGGCGTGGTGAACTGCGGCGGGTTCGGCGGGGAAATCGCTACTCCGATGGAAACCGACATCGCAGTCTTCGACAAGGTGATCAGCATCAATGCCCGCGGAGCCCTGCTGGTGACCAAGTACACGTCGCGGTCAATGATCCGGCTCGGTCGCGGGGGAGCCATCGTCAACGTCTCGAGCCAGGCCAGCCTGGTCGCCCTCAGAGGTCATATCTCCTACGGCTCGTCGAAGGCGGCGCTCGACAACATCACCCGCGTCTCCGCGCTCGAGCTCGGCAGGTACAACATCCGTGTGAACTCGGTCAATCCGACCGTGGTGATGACGCCCATGTCCGCCTGGTACTGGGGCCGCGAGGACGTCGAGGGACCATTCCTCGACGCGATGCCGCTCGGCCGGTGGGCCACCGAAGCCGAGATCGCTGGACCGATCGTGTTCTTGCTCAGCGACGCCGCCTCGATGATCTCTGGGGTTTCGCTGCCAATCGACGGCGGGTACTCCAGCCGCTGAGAAACCAATCGCCAGGGATCCGCCCGACCCACTGCGGCGGGTACGTGCCGCTACGTGGCTCCTAGTCGTCATTGGCAAGTCGGCCAAGCCACGGGCGGCACCGCCGAGGCCGAGAGCCCACGGATCGGACTGTTCCGTAACAAGAAAGCCGTGGAGGGCCGGGTACGGCGTACATCAGCCGGCGGTCAGCTCACTCAACAGCAGCGCGCAGGCAAAACCCACCGCAGTCGCCAGCGCAACCTTTGGGCCGCCATGCTCGAGTGCCTCCGGAAACATTGTGTCGGCGAGCATGGCCAAGATGCCGCCCGCCGCGAGCGCGAGGATTCCGCTCGTCAATCCGGGGGACAGCCCCGACAGGAGCGCATATCCGGCCACGGTCGCTACGACGCATACCAGCGCGACTGCCGCCCAAACACCAAGGATGTAGCCTCGGGAGCGGCCCTCCTCCTTCATGGCCGCGGCGCTGCCGAGGCTTTCTGGGACGTTCGCTAAAAACACCGCCGCCAGCAGTACGAGACCGAGACTCGGTCCCTCCGAGTGCAGACTTACACCGATCGCGATGCTCTCGGGTATGCCATCAATCACTGCACCAACCAGCAGCGCAGTGCCAGCCACCGTGGCGGCTTTCGGGCTCTCGGGCTTCTCCTCCGCATCGGGAACGACGTCTGTGGGGTCACGTCCCGTGCGTTTCGGTGATTTGGCGGCCATCCGCTCCAACACCACATCGGCCGCCACGTAGATCACGGCGCCGATGAGGAACCCACCAATTGCGTAGGCCGCGCCGCCCGTGTCGAACGCCTCACGCATCAAGTCGAAGGTCAGGGCGGACACCAGGACGCCTGCCCCGAATCCGATGATGCCCGCCACGAGCCGTCGCGGTGGCGACGTAAAAAGCCCGAGAAGCACACCGATAACGAAACTTGAGCTGGCCAGCGATCCATACAGCAAGGCAGTGGCCATCGTCAGCACCTCATCCCTGAGCACATGAAGCGAGTCGCAGCTCTTCCACACCACGACCCTGGAGCCTGGTGTTGCTTATGGTAATGATGAGCTCTGGCACCAGAGGTCTGAGTGACGCTGCCCAGGCGTCAACCGCTCTCAACCTCTGACGGGTCAGGTCATGCGGTCAGCGGACTGTCATCGGTAATGCTTACAGTGACACTGGTTGGCGTTCCGATGCTCGCGCTGGGCGAGAAGCGGCCGAGAAAGGCGGCCACGCCGTAGCGCTCGTGAAGGCGCGATCAAGGATCTACATGGATACGACCCGGCAGGTTTCTCCTGCCCGCCCAGAGGCGTCAGTCAGGCGATCCGTCGCACGCGTCCGACCGTCAAATCTGTAGTCACGGTGGTTTCACAGGACGTTGCTGTTCCGGGTGCACGTCGGCTGGTGATCTCTGTCTAACACGTCCTCACCGGTTACGGAGAGTGGTTCACGACTTGCGCGCTCTGGCGTTAGATTCCCTGCATGGCTGAGGCGGGCATGATCAACGACGACGTAGTGACACGCCGTGAGGTGGCAGCCGACATGACGGAGGCGGCCCGCGCGTGGTTGGACACCCTTGATGCGGAGCAGCGCACGATCGGTCAGGGAGCCGTTCCCGCCGACGATCGATCCGACAACGAACGCCGCCGCTGGTTCTACACCCCAACTGATCACGGCGGCCTCACGATCCATCAGCAGCGACCAGCGCAGCAGCGGGCGGCGATGCGGCTCGTCTCGACCGGCCTCTCGCCGGCTGGGTACGTCACGGTCGCGACGATCATCGGCTTGGAGAACGTGCTCGACTACATCGAGGGCTTCAAGGCGAGCTTTGATCGGGAGCGCGGCCGCGACCCCGGGATGTATTACCTGCGGGTGTTCGGCGAGCCAGGTGCCCAAGGCTTGTGGGGTTGGCGTTTTGGTGGGCACCACGTCTCGTTGAACAACCTCGTCGTGGACGGAGTCCTTGTCGCCACGACGCCATGCTTCCTTGGCACCAATCCCGCCGCGTCACCTTTGCTGGGAGGAGTAACGAACCGCCCACTCGCCGGCGTAGAGGACCTTGGCCGGGACCTGCTGCGTTCGTTGCGGCCCGAACTCGCGGCCCGCGCGATCTTGTTGCCCAAGGCCCCGTCCGACGTCGTTACCGTCAACCTCACATACGTCAGGGACGGTGATGGAGTCATTCCGCTTGTTGGCATGTACCGCGACAAGCGGTTCCCCGACCCGGTACAGCATGCAAAGCTGCAGTCGCTGAGTGATGCCATCACTGAGGTCACTGAGCTGAGTGACGCAGATCAGGAGACCGTTGCGTACACGATCGAGCCGAGGGGCGTACCGGCAGCGGAGTTCGACGCCGAGCAACGAGAGATCCTGCGAGCCCTCCTCGCCACTTACCTGGGCCGGGCACCGGCCGGGGTGTCCCCGCTGCAGCGCTACGACGATGAGGCGACCCTGAATGCCGTCCATTTCGCCTGGGCGGGACGGACTGCGCCCGGCGAGCCGCACTACTACCGGCTGCAGGGTCCCCGGCTGCTGATCGAGTGGGACAACACCCAGAACGACGCCAACCATGCGCATTCGGTGTGGCGCGATCCGACCTCGGACTTCGGTCTCGACGTTCTCGCGCAACACCGCGCGGCACATCATGTCCGTTGACCACGGCGTGACAGCTACCCGATCAGACTTAATCGAGCGGGTCTCGACGCTCGAGCTGTTCCTTGACCTTGTCTTCGTCTTCACCATCACTCAGCTGACCGCCGCGCTCGCCCACGATCCGGACCCGCTGCACCTGGGGTCGCCAGCTCAGAGGGCACCGTCCGCTCGCCTCGCCGCCCGAGTCTTGTTCCGTTGCGCAGGAGAGGGCCGCGGGGCACATTGACTGTGTAAACGCGACGGAAGTCAATGCCGCCTGGCGCATGGACGGCTTCGTGATCTTGCCACGGTACTCGTCAGAGATGGAGCTGGCTCCCGACTTAGCCAGCGGATCTTGGGCGCATGTTGGCGCCAGGGCTGTATGCGCGCAGACTGGTGGTGTCCCGTCTGGCCGTTCCGGGAGATTCGTCATGTCGAAGATCCAGCCTCATTTGCCCGACATGCTGCCGCTGCTCTCGCGGGGAAAGCATCGCAACCCCCGTAAGGGCGCGTGTTTCATGGAGTTGGCGTCCTACCTTGCCGGTGAGCGATGGAGCGATCATCCGGCGTGCACGCATCCGTTGCTGGCATCGGTGGCGCGTCTGGTTAACGACTACACCTCCGACGAGGGGCGCCCACACCTGGCCGAGTTGATTCCAGCTGTGATCGGGCTGACCGGCGACGACCTGCACATCGATGCCTTGATCAGCCTCCGCTGCGCAACAATCGCGCTGCCGGTTGCGGCGGCCGATCGACAGCGGGTCCTCGCGGTCTCGATCCTGGTCTGCGAAAGGGTGTTGGCGCGACTCGACGGGCGCGGGGGGGACAGTCTCTCTCCAGACAGTGAGCGCGTGCTCGGGGCAGTGCCCGAAGCGGCGCAATGGGCCGGCCGCTTCACCAGTCAGATCGGTCCCCGGCCAGCGGCCTTCCGCCGGCAGTCCGCACCGGACGCTGTCCGCTACGCGGTCGAGGGCGCCGCACACGCGCTGATCCCAGATCCTGACGTCTTGCTACGCAGGATGCTCGTCGAGTCAATCGACATCTGCGTGGCGTGGACCGGCAACCCAGCATCCGGCGTCGGGGCCGACGACGCCACTTGGGCGGAAGCATGCCGGCTAACCGTAGCGGCGGACGGCGGCCGCCCAGGGTGACGCAGGCCGAATGCGCCCTTATGCGACGACGGGTGGCGGCACAGCCTCGGACCGGCCATCGTGGCGGTTGTCGCCGCTCCCTTACGCGGCCACGCGAGCACGTCGCAGCATCACAATTCCCGTTGCCACCAGCCATAGCTGCGCGATAACCGAGCCCAGCACCCCGTACAGGAGGAAGCCGGGAAACAGGCTGGGGATGAGGAACAGCCCAACGGCAGCAAGCATCGTTGCCCCGCCGATCAGAACCCCAGTCCAGCCGAGCCAGGACGGGTACAGATCAAGCACCATGGCGATCCCGAGCAGCAGGACTGGAACACCGATCATCAGGGCCATCGCCACCAGAGAGGGTCCGTGAGTCGCTACCGCCACGGCATGGGCGGCACGAACAAATTCGACGCGTTGAGCGGGGTCGACTTTCGACGCGGCGTCGGCTAGTTCTGGTAAGGCCAGGCCTTCGCTTGTGCTCTCAACGCCGAAAATGGCCAGCCCGACCGTTGCGCTGACCGCGGCTGCTTGCCCGATCAACCATGACCCCGGACGGTCAAACGACCGGGTCAGTCCGAGCAACCCTATCACGACAACCAAGGCGGCCAGCACGGCGAACATATGCACAGTCGGATAGATCGGCCGATTCCGCACGAAGTTCAGCGCCGCTTCGGCCTCCGCCGCCGGGGTATCGCCGTGAAGCAGCCGCCATATGGCGAAGACAACTGCACCAACAATGAGGCAAATGCCGCCCGTCTTGAGATTGAGGGCGGCGCCCACCACCGGCCCGACCCGGCGACCAGCCGCCCCTCCTTCGACCGTCATGGTTCCTCCCCTACGTTGCTACGTTGCTACCTCCTTTCCCACGTATTAGCGCACGCATCTCTGTCGACCAGGAGTGATAGGTGCGGCCGCGACGGCGACGGACATTGGCGTGCTGGACCAGTCGACATGCCGCTGCGACCCTCGCGCGGGCATCGCGGCGGCGCACTCCGGGGCCACCGACGCATCGTTATGCGACGCCGACGGCAGCCATCACCTAACTCGAAAAGCGCCGGCTCCGAAGTGCACCTAAGGTGACTGCCATAGACAGCTATTGCGACAGGTACGCCGGGCAGGAGGCAGGACAGCAAGCAAGCAGGAGGACTCAGATCTGGACCAGCACTGCCGCCGGTTATCAGTGCTCCGAAGGGTGATCGGTCAAGCTGCGGGCCAAGATCGCAAGGCCGGCTTCACTCTCCAGCCCCCGCTCAACCTGGGGCTGGACGGCATAATCGACGGCGAGGTCCTCTATCAATAAGGCCCGTGGGCCGAGCAGATCCGCCAACGCGCTTCCACTAGCACCGAGCACGATCCGGCCGATCCTAGTCTGCAGCAGTGCTGCGCTGCACATTGGACACGGTTCGGCGGTGCCATAGAACGTGCAGCCGCTGAGGTCGCTGCTGCCCAGCCGACGGCACGCCTCACCGAGAACGGCGTGGCCGTCGTGGGCGAGCGGATTGCGATGGGTGACCTCCGTACTGCTTGCTCGGGCTACGATCTGGCCGGCTCGAGCCACGACGGCGCCGAACCCCGGATCACGTCGGTCGGCTGCTGCGGACGCCTCATCCAAAGCCAGTCGCATCAGGATTCCGTCATCAGTCACGACGAGATCCTCCCCTGTAGGACGGCCACTTCGTCAGGCAATTGGTGTCTCAGCGACCCCGAATCATGGTCGCCCGGATCCACTTCGGACTGACACCCTAGTTCGGCCCGGGCCGACACTTCCCACGGACGATTACTCCAACCGCACACCGCGAAGTTCATCACGATCACCGACACCACGATGGAGGCCGACGGAGCGCCCGAGACGCAAACCCGGCCGGGGCCTACTAATCTCCTGGCGGCCCGGCCGCGGCGTGCGCCGCACCTCGCTCATAGCCGCCTCCGAACCCCAAGGCCGGTCGGGCCAGACCAGCGCCCGCGCCTGACTTGTCTACACCAGCACGCTGGTAGGCCCACTCCCACCTAGCTGATCGACTCACCCCGCCTGACCTCAACATCGTCGGGTGCGGTGGATACGTGGCGGAGCCCGGCGATTATCCGTTGGGTCTGACTCAGATACGCGTTGCATCCGTCGCAGCCGGCTAGATGCTCCTCAAACCGTGTCCTCATCTCTGGCGAGAGCGCATCGTCGAGGTAATCGGCGACCAGCTCGACGAGTTGCTTGCACGCTAGTTCATGCGCACGCTGCGTGACTTCCACTGCCTCCTCTTTCGCGGTCGCAGCCACTTCGACCGGCATCACTCCGCGGCTCGCCCGAGCGCTGATGACGAGCAGCACGCCCACGACCACGACAACGCCGACCACCATGAATCCGGACCAGTGAACGCCGTTCTCCCGCGCTGTCCAGCCAAACACCAGCGAAAAAGGTAGGAACAGCACCCACGTCATCGTCCCGCCGCCCGACGACACGCTGGCCCTGACTGAGGACGGCACCGAATCATGCAAGAGCTTGCTGGCGTGGATTCCGACGATCGCCAAGACCAGTGCAAGGACAACCTGCGCAGTCACGAGGACCGCCAGCGAGCGGGTCCAGGTCAGCAACAGCGCAGTGGCCAACGACAGGATGATCAACACCGCCAGCATCGGTCGACGCTCTAGGCGTAGCTTGCCGATCAGTAAGCCGCCCACACCAAGGGTCGACACCAGCGCCGCCCAGTACGGCCCATACAGCACGGCCGGTGCTGCTAGCGCTACCAGCCAGAGCGGCCCAAACTCGAAGACAGCCTGGGCAAGCAGTCCCGCAGTGGCCACCAGCAACAACACCCGGACCACGGCCCGAGAAGTGATCATGGTCCGGAATGTCAGCGCGATGTGGCTCCGCAATGTCACGCGCTCTGCGGCCTGGTGCAGCCGCGGCTCGTTGAAGCGCAGGAACGCGATGATTGCCAGCCCAACGAGCGGAATTGTGGCGAAGTAGGTGAAACGCGTCGAGGTGTACTGGGCGAGCACTCCGCCGGCCAGCGAGCTGAGCACGAATCCTGCACTCTCTACCGCACGAATCCGGCCAATCCACGTTTCGTACAGCTGATTCGAGCCTGTCTCCTCGAGCACGGTGTCGTACACAATGCTGTCCACGGTTCCGGAGCTGAACGCGAAGTAGATCCCGAGCACCATCGCCGCAATCACGTAGGCGATCACGTTGCGGCTCAGGCCGCCGAGCAAGGAGCTGATCATCAGCGCCACGCAGCCCAAGATCATTATCCAGCTACGGCTCCAGCGATCCGCCAGAATCCCCGATGGCACCTCCAGTAATGGCACGACTGCGGCGTACGCGGCGGCCATCACACCTACCGCGGCAGCGTCGAAGCCGATCTGGGTCATGAACAGCTTCTCGATCGGAACCCACAAGATCAGCCCTTGCAACGCAACGCCGATTTGCAGCGGCAGCAGCCGCCGGGCGAGCGTACGAGGCGGCGCAGCGCTCGGCTTGATCATGATCGGCCCTCGCCTTGCGCCCTTGCGCGACCAAGGTTCTCCCGAAGCAACTCACGCGCCCGGTTGAGCACGTCGCGCTGTTGCTCTGCGGTGAGCCCAGTTGCGGCCGATACCTCAGCCGGCGACCGGCCGTCGACATCCCGCAAGATCACGACCTGGCGCCACTGACCGGGCAGCGCGGCCAGAGCGGCCTTGAGTGCCTCCGGCTTCACAGCGTGGCCGGCACGCCACGGGCGTGGGAACTCCTTCCAATGATGGGGGTACGGGTCGCCGGTCCCCTGGAAGCGGTTGGCATCGACGGTCGTTGCGGGCGGGAACCACCGGCTCCACCACGCAAAACGGCTCCCCGGCGCCCTGCCCCGGGCGGCGAGATTGGCGATCATCCGCGCAACCGAGATCTTCATCGCTGTGACGCGTCAGCCGTTGGCGTGTAGCGCGCAAGCGCGACACCGGAACGGAACGGGCGACAGTCCACGAGCCTCAGCCTTCCGACGTCGGTCGCATCCTCAAACAACCGGGCCCCGCACCCAATCACGACCGGGTAGACGAACAGCCGATACTCATCGACCAAGCCAGGGGCGATCAAGTCGTGCACCAGAGTAATGCTCCCGGTCACGACAATGTCTTTGCCTTCCCTGCCTTTGAGTTGTCGGAGGTTGTCCGCTACGTCGCCGGACACGACGATGCTGCGCTGTCACTGTGGGTTCTTCATCGTGCTCGAGACGACGTACTTCTCCACGTTGTCGAGGTACGCCGTGACGCCCGTCTGGTCGTTGGTCTGCAATGGCCAGAAGCCGCGCATCTCCTCAAATGTCACCCCCGTCCGAGCAGCACGGCGTCCGCGGCCGCCGCCTGTTCACGAATTGCCTCATTGAGGTCGGAATGATCGACATCACCTTCCCCAGAAGGGCATGAACCAGCCCTCGCCAGCTCGATGACACCGGCCAGCGTGACGTTCTCGGTGCCTGCCAGCTTCCTCATGCCCCGTGGCTCGGCGCTGGTCTCTGCCTGCTTGACCGTTCCGTTCGACATGGCAATTTTCTCTCCCAGTTGAATATTTGAGTCAGCCGGTCTTGCCCAGGGTGGTGCGGGTCCACGCTCGACACCGGAAAAAAGCGTTGGCGATCGCCGGGTTACCCGGCGTATCGTGACCGAGGCCGGAAGGCCCGGCCACTGATCCCAGGAGACGGCACGCAGATGCGAGCAGCACGCGCGAAGACCCAGTTCTTCTGTAGCCACTCGAAGGGGATCACGCATGCCCGCCCGTTCGCTCAACCTGGGCATCCTCGCCCACGTCGACGCCGGTAAGACCACACTAACCGAGAGGCTCCTGCACCTGGCCGGAGTCATTGACGAGCCGGGGTCGGTCGAC
>DATFQP010000246.1:0-12820 GCA_035264145.1 Propionibacteriaceae bacterium | reverse complement strand
CATCGTTCGCAGATCACGCTGGTAGCCCAGGCGGGCATCGACGGCTTCGTGAAGTGGTTCGCCCACCCGGATCCGAGCGGCCCGACCACGGCAGAGGTCTTCAGCTCCGCGCCGCGAGAGCTGACGCGGAAGATTTCTTTGCACCAGACTGTCGAGCTGGTTCGCACCACCATCGACGTGGTGGAGGCTCAGATCGATGAGCTCATGCCTAAAGGGGACCGGCAGGTGCTGCACGCCGCCATTGTTCAGTACAGCCGAGAAGTTGCCTTCGCCGCCGCGGAGATCTACGCACGGGCGGCAGAGCTTCGGGGCGCCTGGGACGCGCGTCTGGAAGCGCTTGTCGTCGACGCCGTGCTGCGTGGGGAGATCGACGAGACGGTTCTTTCTCGCGCGTCGACCTTGGGATGGCGGTCGGCAGCACCAGTTGTCGTCATCGTCGGCTCCGCCCCGGAACTCGAACCGGCCTTGGCACTGGAGGCGATTCGTCATGCGTCAGTCATCAGCGGCGCGGATATGCTCGGCGCCGTCCAGGGTGATCGCATGATCGTGGTCCTGGGAAGTAGTTCGTTCACCTCGGCCGATCGGGCCGTTGAGGTGGTGCGCACGTTCGCCAGCGACTTCGGCCCGGGGCCGATCGTCGTCGGACCGCCGGTCGAGCACCTGATGGAGGCTGCCTCCAGCACGCGTGAGGCATTGTCTGGTTTTCGTGCGGCCGTTGGCTGGCCGGAGGCACCACGACCGGTCACGGCAGAGGATTTGCTGCCCGAACGGGCCCTGGCTGGTGACGGCCATGCGCGCCGGGAGTTGGCCCGCGGCCTTTACGACCCGCTCCTTGCGTCAGGGGGCGGCCTGCTGGAGACCCTCATCACCTTCTTCGATCAGGGTTCTTCGATCGAAGCCGCGTCGCGGGTGTTGTTCGTGCATGCCAACACGGTGCGTTATCGCCTCCGCCGCATCCAGGAGGTTAGCGGCTATAGCCCGACCGACCCCCGCGACGCGTACGCTCTCCGCCTCGCCCTTACCCTGGGCCGGCTCCTCAAACCGACCCGAATCGACGCCGCCGCGGAACCGTAAGGCGATCATGAATGACCACTCCCGGGGCACGCCTGCGACCCAGCCTCAAGGCGACCACGCGATGCCTACATCTCGGCACTCCTGCGACTCAAACCTCAAGGGGACCGCGCGATGCCCACACCGCGGGCACTCCTGCGATGTTGAGCCTGGTTGATGAACCTTGAGCCCTTAGCAATGGCCTCGACGATTGCGTACGGGGGTCAAAGTCGGTTCCGGCTGGACTCCCGGCGTTTGTAGGAGGTCAACAATAGGGCGCCCGAAGATTGGTGGCGTCCCCGAACGGCATTGCGAAGCAGATTCGGGAACGATTAAGGGATGCTCGTGATCGTGGCGCCCGGCCAGGGTGCGCAGACCCCCGGGTTACTGCGCCCCTGGCTCACCGAGTCAACGTTCGCGGATCGGCTCAACTGGCTATCAGCGGTGTCCAGCCTCGACCTGCGCCATTACGGCACCGACGCCGATGCGGAGACCATTCGTGACACCGCGATCGCGCAACCACTGCTAGTCGCCTCTGGTCTCCTGGCCGCACTCGAACTGTTCCCGCACCCGGCAGATGCCTATCCGCTGATCGGGGTGGCGGCCGGACATTCGGTTGGTGAGATCACGGCCGCCGCGGGGGTCGGGGTGCTGTCCGCTGAGCAGGCCATGGTTTTCGTCCGTGAACGTGGCCTGGCGATGGCTGCCGCCAGCGATGCCACTCCCACCTCGATGACCGCCGTGGTCGGTGGCAATCCGGAGGATGTGCTGGATGCTATCGCCGCCCACGGCTTGACGGCTGCCAATCACAACGGATCCGGACAGATCGTGGCAGCCGGAACCAAGGAACAGCTCGCCCGATTCGCCGCTCAGCCGCCAGCTCGGGCTCGGCTGGTCGAGCTGAGTGTGGCCGGCGCCTTCCACACCGTCCACATGGAAACTGCGGTCGCTCACTTGGCCTCGCTGGCGAGGGCTATCACTACCCACGACCCCCGCACCCGCCTACTGTCCAATGCCGACGGCCAGGTCGTGCACTCCGGTCGTGAGGTGCTGAAACGCCTGGTCGCTCAGGTGGCCTCGCCGGTCCGATGGGACCTTTGCTTGGCGGCTATGGCGGATCTTGGTGTCACCGGTCTGCTGGAGATGCCACCGGCCGGCACTCTGACCGGCATCGCCAAGCGCAACCTCAAGGGCGTCGATCTTTTCGCGCTCAACACCCCCGACCAGTTGCCCGAAGCGATGAACTTCGTCCGAGAGCACGGTGGCCCGGCGCTTGCCTCGCCCATCTCAGGCAATCCCACGTGGCGCCTGGTGGTCTCGCCGGGCAAGGGACAATTCACCAGGACCGACGACGTCGAGACCGACAGCGTGCTGCCTAACCACAGCACGGTGGGCACCGTCAAGAATCTTCGTGACGAGATCCCGGTCACGGCGCCGCACGGCGGCATCGTCGTGGAGTGGCTAGTGGAGAACGGCGACCCTGTTGCTCCGGGCCAACCTCTCCTGCGCCTGTATCCCAACGTCGAAACGTCCGAGGCTACGGAGGTCACCCGATGAATCTCGCTGTCAGCAGGGGTGCCAGTTTCTCGGCCATCCTCGGCGTCGGCGGTTACCGGCCGCGCCGGATAGTCGACAACGCCGAAATCTGTACCTATATCGACTCCTCCGATGAGTGGATCCGAACGCGGTCCGGCATCATCGAGCGCCGCTGGGCATCGGCGGACGAGACAGTTCAGATGATGTCTGTCGCCGCTGCTCGCCGCGCGATGGAGCGTGCTGATGTCGAGCCCGCGCAGATCGACACCGTCATCGTCTCCACGGTCACCCACCTCTACCAAACACCAGCCGTGGCCACCACGATCGCAAGCGAGCTAGGCGCCACCGGTGCGGCCGCGTTCGACATCTCTGCCGCCTGCGCTGGGTTCTGCTACGGCACCGCTATGGCCGACTCGTTCGTCCGCTCGGGCGCCTCCAAGTATGTCTTGGTCGTCGGTGTAGAACGGCTCAGCGACATGACCAACAAGCATGACCGCTCGACCGCCTTTCTCTTCGCTGACGGCGCCGGCGCGGCCGTGATCGGGCCCAGCGACGAACCTGGCATCGGCCCGGTGGTCTGGGGTTCGGACGGTGAGCAGGCCCCGCTGATCCAGCAGACCGAGCCCTGGGACCGCGCCCTCGACAAGGCCGAGGCTGACGCCGGCGATCCGCACTGGCCCACCTTGAGGATGGACGGCAACCCGGTCTTCAAATGGGCCGCTTACACCATGTCCAAGACCGCGGCCGAGGCGCTCGATGCAGCCGGCGTCAGTCCTGATGATCTAGATGTGTTCGTTCCGCATCAGGCCAACATGCGCATCACCGACGCCATGTTCCGGGCGCTCAAACTGCCCGAGAAGGTTGTCGTGGGCCGCGACATCGCTTATCAGGGCAACACCTCGGCGGCGTCCATTCCGCTCGCCCTCGAGGCGCTGCTCGACTCCGGCGAGGCCAAGTCCGGGCAGACCTGCTTGATCATCGGCTTTGGAGCCGGCCTGGTCTATGCCGGCCAGGTGATCGTCCTTCCCTAAGCTGTTCGCCCGATGTGATCCCACTCATCCTGAAGGAGTTCTGCTCATGCCCACCACCGAAGAAGTCCGGACCGACCTCGCAGAAATCGTCAACGAGGTCGCCGGTGTACCGGCCGACGACGTACAGCTCGACAAGTCGTTCACCGACGACCTCGATGTGGACTCACTATCCATGGTCGAGATCATCTACGCCGCCGAGGAGAAGTTCGGGGTCAGCATCCCGGACGAAGAAGCGAAGAACCTCAAGACGGTCGGCGACGCAGTTGCCTACATCGAGCGCGCAGCCTCGTAGAGCGCGAAGCCGGGAGCCAGCAACGCCTGAGTCCCGTACGGCAGCCAATCCTCTCCACGTAGCACCGCAGATCCAAGGAGTGCTCAGATGAAACGAACACCCGTAGTCGTAACCGGTATCGGGGCCACTACGCCGCTGGGGGGTGATGCGCCCAGCACCTGGGAGGCCCTGCTGGCCGGAAAGTCCGGCGTCCGCAGGATCGACGCGGAATGGGCTGAGGATATACCGGTCAAGATCGCGGCACAGGCTGCGGTCGACCCGTCGGAGGTCCTCGATCGCGTCGAAGCCCGCCGGCTTGACCGCTCCGCGCAGCTAGGCATCATCGCGGCAATGGAAGCGTGGCGGGACGCGGGCTACGGCTTGAAGGAGGACAACCCAGTGGATCGAGAACGCCTCGGCGTTGCGATAGCCACGGGTATCGGCGGGCTGCAGACGCTCCTGGTCAACTGGGACGTACAAAAGGACAAGGGCGCCCGCAGAGTCAGTCCACTAGCCATTCCGATGCTGATGGCCAACGCCACGGCGGCCAACGTGAGTCTGCGGTTGGGCGCCCAAGCAGGCGTTCACACTCCCGTCTCGGCGTGTGCCTCCAGCAACGAGTCGATCGCGTTGGGGCTGGACATGATCCGGCTGGGTCGGGCCGATGTCGTGGTGGTCGGTGGAACTGAGGGCGTCATCCATCCGCTGCCGATCGCCTGCTTCGCGCAGATGCAGGCGATGAGCCGGCGCAATGACGAACCCGAACGAGCCTCGCGCCCCTGGGACGTCGACCGGGACGGTTTCGTGCTGGCTGAGGGCGCCGCGATGTTCGTCATCGAGACCCTCGAGCACGCTCAGGCGCGGGACGCCAAAATCTATGGCGAGCTCGCCGGGGCCGGCATCACGGCCGATGCTCATGACATGGTCCAGCCCAATCCGACGGGCCATACCCAGGCGCTGGCGATGACGCGTGCGCTTCGCGAAGGAGAGTTGGGTCCGGCGGACATCGTCCACGTCAATGCTCACGCTACGTCGACTCCACAAGGTGACATCACGGAAGCGAGCTCGATCCGCCAAGCCCTCGGTGAGGATACGGAAGCCATCGTGAACGGCACCAAGTCGATGACGGGACACCTGCTCGGTGGTGCCGGCGCCCTGGAGTCTCTGGCGACCCTACTCGCGTTGCGATACCGCAAGGTGCCGCCGACGATCAATCTCGACAATTGTGAGCCCGACCTGGGCATCGATATCGCCACCAAGGTCCGCGATCTTCCCAGTGGAGACCTGGCTGGCATCAACAACTCGTTCGGCTTCGGTGGCCACAACGTCGCGGTCGCTCTAACCAACGCCTACGCGACGGAGATCGACAGATGACGACAACAGCACCGCCACCTCCGGCGACGGCCCCCGCCGAACGGCTGCCCTCCGCGGCGAGCGTGCCACCAAAGAAAGAGAAACTGCGGCGAGATCTCGATCCGCGCAATCCCAATTTCCGGCTGCAGGCGCTGCTGGACAAAGGTTCGTTGGAGCTGATCACACCGGACGACGACTCGGGCATGCTGGCTGCGGTCGGCACCATCAACGGCAGCCCCGTGGTTGCCTTCTGCTCTGATGCCACCGTCATGGGTGGGGCGATGGGAGTGCACGGCTGCGACGTCGTCGTCCAGGCGTACGAACGCGCCCTCAAGGATCAGGTTCCTATTCTCGGCATCTGGCACTCCGGCGGCGCCAGGCTGGCTGAAGGTGTGCTGTCGTTGGATGCGGTCGGCCGGATCTTCCGCGCAATGACGAAGGCCTCGGGCAAGATCCCCCAGATATCGATCGTCTTGGGTTTCGCGGCCGGCGGCGCGGCGTACGGGCCGGCGCTCACCGATCTCGTGATCTTGGCTCCCGAAGGCCGAATTTTCGTCACCGGCCCGGACGTGGTTCGCTCGGTCACCGGCGAGGATGTCGACATGCTGCGGCTCGGCGGTCCGGACACACACGGCCGCCGCTCGGGCGTGGTGCATATCGTGGCGGACGACGAATCGCACGCCATCCACCAGGGCAGGTCGCTGGCCACTCTGCTGGCCAGCCAGGGCACCACCCAACCGGAGGTGGCCGATGCCGACCTGGCGTCCTTGCTGCCGGAGTCGCCTCGGCGCGCATACGACGTGCACCCGTTGATCAACGGGTTGCTGGACGAAGAGTCGATGATCGAGCTACACGCTCGCTGGGCGCCGAACGTCACTATTGCTCTCGGCCGGCTAGGTGGCCGTACGGTCGGCGTCATCGCGAACAACCCCCTGCGGCTTGGCGGGTGTCTGGACTCCCTCAGTGCGGAGAAGGCAGCCCGCTTTGTTCGGATGTGTGATGCCTTCGGCGTCCCGCTGGTCGTGCTGGTCGACGTGCCGGGGTACTTACCGGGTGTCGGCCAGGAATGGGACGGGGTGGTACGCCGGGGGGCCAAGCTGCTGCATGCCTTCGGTGAAGCGGTGGTGCCTCGGGTGACGCTGGTGACGCGCAAGGCCTACGGCGGGGCGTACATCGCAATGAATGCTCGCTCATTGGGTGCCACGAAGGTTTTCGCGTGGCCTGGCGCCGAGGTCGCGGTGATGGGGCCGATCGCGGCGGTTCGAATCCTGCACCGCCGGAAGCTCGCCGAAGTCGCCGATGATCTCCGACCCCAGGTCGAAGCAGAGTTGGCCACGGAGCACGAGCGCATCGCCGGTGGTGTCGAGAAGGCGGTGGAGATTGGCGTGGTCGACGAAATCGTGACCCCCTTCGGGACCCGCTCCGCCCTGGCCAGGGCCATCCGGGACACGGACACCGGGGCACGTGGGGGCCACACCAATATCCCGTTGTGATTTCTGACATGCGATAGGAGTCCGGCGCGAATGGATCTATTTCCGCCAGCTCACGTCAAGCTGCGCCTGTGTTGTGATGCCCTCAGACAACCTGATGTAGCCACCGGACCGGCGCATCCTCACCGGCATAGCGGAAAGGTTCTAGCTCGTCGTCCCACTCCTTGCCGAGCAGGATGTCCAGTGCGGTGTGGAGGTCGCGGCCACCCGAGTTGGCGGTGAGCATGGCGTGCCGTAACCGATCTTCGGGCACCAGGATGTCGCCGTGCTTGCCGGTGACGGCGTAGAAGACGCCCAACGTCGGTGTGTAGGCGTATCGCTCGCCCTCGCCTGAGCCGGTGGCGTCTTCGGTGACTTCGTACCGAAGCTTCTGCCAACCCGTGAGTGCCGACGCCAACCGGGCGCCCGTCCCGACCGATCCAGTCCATGAGTAGTCGGTCCGGTACGCAGATCTTTCGATCGGCTGTGGGATCCAGTCAAGCCGGGTGGGCGCGCCAAGTACGCCGCCTATCGCCCACTCGATATGCGGGCACAGCGCGGCTGGCGCGGAGTGGATGAACAAAACTCCACGGGTGCTACTCATGCGATCCTCCAGGCGGCGAGACCAGACAGCTTGAGGGCTGCCTTCCCCGACATCCTCAAACCGGCCGGGCCGTAGGCGGATCGTTTGGTTGTGGTCTCATCTTGCACCAGTAATCATGGCCAGACCAACAACTAGGCTCGCATTGGCCCGCGTCGGAGTGTCGTGGCCACCGGATGATCACCAAGACGGCAGCACCGGGAGGGATCTAGTCGGCGCGGCTCAGCCGCGGACCGAAGATCGCCTCGCCCACCCGGACTGTGGTGGCGCCGTAGGCGATGGCCAGCTCGAAGTCGTTCGACATGCCCATGGAAAGCTCGTCGTACGTGCCGGGGGCCAGATCGCGCTCACGAAGTCGCTCCTGGAGCATCTGAATCCGGGCGAAACAAGCAGCCAGAGCTTGGTGATCATCGGAGAAGACTGCGAGTGTCATCAGCCCACGCACCCGCAACGCTGTGAACCTCCTGAGGTTTACCGCGAACGGCTCGACCTCATCCGGCGGCAGACCGAACTTCTGCGGTTCGCCGGAGGAGTTCACCTGAACGAACACATCAAGGCTCCGTCCCTGCTGCTGCAGTCGGCGGTCGAGGGCCTCGGCGATCTTGACCGAGTCAAGCGCGTGAAACTCACTCGCGAATTCCGCCATCTGCTTGACTTTGTTGCTTTGCAGATGACCGATGATCGCCCACTGGAGGTCGGCGAATCCCGATAGCTGTTCAGCCTTCTCAGCCGCCTCCTGCACCCGATTCTCACCGAAGATCCGCGCTCCCGCCGCGTATGCCTCCTTGATCAGGCCAGGACCGTGGGTCTTGCTCACCGGCATCAACCGGACTTCGCCCGGCTCCCTCCCCGCCCTTCGGCAGGCCTCATCTACCCTGGCCCGGACTCGAGCGAGGTTTTCCGCCACCGCCATGCTCAGCAGACTAGGGCCAGCGGGCACCCAGGGAGATCATGCCGAGTGCTGCGAGAATCGCCAGACCCAAACCGAACCCGGCGTAACGTGATGTCACTTCCCGGTCCACTTTCTCCTTGCCGACAGAGCTGCCGATGTCCTTGTAAACCTCTTTGAGTTCGCCCGCTGATGCGGCACTGTAGGCCTCGCCGCCAGAAATCTTGGAGACCCGGGCAAGTTCGGCCTTATCCACAGGAACCGGCTCCTGCCGACCGCCGATCTCGATGTAACCATCCGCGGTGCCGTAGGCAATGGTGTAGATGGGCACGCGCTGACCTTTGGCTTCCTGTGCCGCTTGATCTGAGGTTCGCCCGACCTGAGTCTTTCCGTCACTGAGCAGCACGACACGGGCAGGAACGACCGCGTCGGGGGTGTCTGGGTCCGGAGGCACCTGGGCTAGCGCGGCGAGCGAGGTATAGATCCCTTCGCCGATAGCGGTGGAGCGGTCGGGGCGGAGGTTCTCGATGGCGGCCGTGAGCGCACCTCGGTCAAGTGTCGGGGGCACGACCGTCGTCGCCGTGCCGGCAAAGGAGACCAGTGCGACATTGAACTTGGGCGGCAGGGCGTTGACAAAGTCCCTCGCCGCCAACTTGGCGGCCTCCAGCCGGGTGGGCTCCACGTCGGTGGCCTCCATGGACAAGGAGACATCGATCGTCACCACAATGGTGGCCCGCTCGCGGGGGACCGAGACCTCGTCCTTCGGCTTGGCGAAAGCGAGGGTGAGCGTCAGCAGGCTCAGTATTGACAGTCCGACGGCCAGGTGCCGCAACCAGGTCCGGTCCCGGGGGATCACCAGGTCGAACATGGTCCGCCCGACCTGCTTGTTCCGGTTCCTCTTGCGCTGGATCAGCAGCAGGTACAGCCCGACGAGCGCCGGGATCAGAAGCAACAACCACAACCGTGACGGCGCCAGGAACTGCAGCATCGGAATCATCGGACCGAGACTCCGACAGCTGTTGGGCACCCCTGGTGGGTGAACATCAAGGCCACCTCGCACCCAACGAGATTGCGCCGAGGGCAGCAAGAACGGCGAAGGCGAGACCGTAACCCGCGAAGCGGGCGGTCACTTCGCGATCCGCCTTTTCGTATCCGACCTGGGAGCCGATGTTGTTGTACACCGTCCTCAGCTGATCGGGGGTGGCCGCACTGAAGTACTTACCGCCGCTCAGCTCGGCTATCTCCTGCATCAGTTCATGATCGACCGGCACGGGTTCACGCTTTCCGTCGAGGTCAACGTAACCGTTCTCCGTGCCGTACGCGATCGTGTAGATCGGCACCTTTGCCGCCCGCGCCTCGGCGGCCGCCTGTTGAGGTGCCCGGCCGGCGGTATTCGTCCCGTCGCTGAGCATGACGATCGCCCCGGGCGCGATCACGTCGGGGTTCGCAGGGTCCTTCGGAGCCTGCTCGAGCGCACGAAGCGCGGTGACGATGCTTTCCCCGATCGCGGTCGACTCCTGCAACCTGATGGTGTTGATCGCATTTTCGACGGTGTTGTGGGCCAGAGTCGGCGGCACCAGGATGTTCGGGTTTCCCGACATCGACACCACGGCGACGTTGTACTTCTCGGGCAGGCTCTTCACGAAGGCCACCGCCGCCTGCTTGGCTGCTGAGAGCCGGTCTGGATTCACGTCGGTGGCTTCCATCGACAGTGACGCGTCGATCACCACCACGACGGTAGCCCGCTCGCGCGGCACATCCACCTGGGTCTTGGGTCGCGCGAACGCCGCCGTCAGGGTGATCAAGCTCAACAGCGACAGCGCGACGGCGAGATGACGCCGCCACTGTGACTGCTTGGGCACCACAACGTCGAGCATCGAGGTGTTGGTGAAGCGCATCCCACGGCGATTCTTGCGATGGGTCGCGATGATGTACGCCACAATCATCAGCGGGATCACGAGTAGGATGAGCAGCCGATCCGGCGAACCGAACGCGAGCTCGGAGATCACTTGGCTACTCCCTGAGGCGGCGCGTGCAGCATGCTCGCCACCCGGCGATATGCCAGCACGAACCTCGCGATGTCTTGCACCCAGTCTCGGTCGGTACGCAACTGGATGTGTCCGACACCTGCACGACGAAGCGAAATCCGGATTCGTTCCCGCTGTGCGGCGCTAGCCGCGTCCATCCGCGCTCGGGCGTCGGGATCGGCGGTGTTCACGTAACGCTCGAAACTGGTTTCTGGATCGCGGATCAACATGTCGCCGACGTTCGGGAACTCCACCTCGCGCCGGTCGACGACCTCGATGGCCAGGACCTGATTGCGGACTCCGAGCCGTCGCATCGAACGCTCCCACTCCGGCTCGACGTTCGGGTCCAGCTCGTGGTCGCCAGGGGTCAGGAAGTCGGACACGACGACCCGAAGTCCGCGCCGCCGTTGAGTACGGGAGAGCTGTTCGACCGCCGCTGAGAGAGTCATCGGACCTTCGGCGTGGTCGGGCACGAACGGCTCTGTCAGCATCTTGCGTAGCAGCCCGTACAGGGCGGAGCGGCCCGACAGCGCGGGCAACCGGCTCAGATTGCTCGGGCGCATGATGTAGCCGCCGAACCGGTCGCCCATCTTCTGGCTGAGGAACCCGATTGTGGCGATGGCCGCGATCCCCAGATCGCGTTTTGTGACGCCTTCCGTGCCCCAGTTCATCGATGGAGTTACGTCGAGCAATGCCCAGACCTCGAGTTCCCGGTCCGAGATGGTGTCGCGCACGTGCGGCACGGTGGTGCGCGCCGTCACGGACCAGTCAATTCTGCGGACGTCGTCCTCGCCGGGTCGATAGATCCGTGCTTCATTGGCGTCCGAGCCGGGTCCCGGCAGCAGGCCTAGGTGATCACCGTGCAGATAGCCCTCCAATCGCCGGACAATCGTCAGCTCCAGCCTCCGCAGCGCGGCCTCGGGCGCCAGCTTGTTCAGCGGGATGGTGGGAAAGGTCGGGACACCCAGGACCGATGACGCCGCTCCGTACGACTGCGGCGCAGGCGCCGAAAACCCTCGCGGCCGCTGCACCGCGGGCACGACAGCCGGCTGCGGCTGCGGGACCGGAGGCCCGTTCGGGGGCGGGAAGTTGGGAAGCCGGCTAGCAGGCGGATACGACACTGGCCGATCTCAGCGGAATTCAGGTTGCGATACGTACGGTGACTGGCCGGCCACCGGGCGCGGTGCGTTGTTCGTTGCCTGCGCGTTCCAGACCGGCGTTGGGGGCGGGACCATCGCCACGATCCGTTCGATGACCTGCGCCGGTGCGATGTTGTCGGCCACGGCGTCGAAGCCGAGCACGATCCGGTGCGACATCACGTCACGGGCCACCGCTTGGACGTCGGTCGGCAACACGTAGTCCCGGCCGTGAATCAATGCGAGCGCGCGTGCCCCAGCGACGAGGCCCAGGGTGGCGCGCGGGCTGCAGCCGATTTGGATCACCGAGGTGAGATCCGGCAGATTGAATTCGGCTGGGGTGCGGGTCGCGAGCACCAGTCGCACGATGTACTCCGCTACCAGGTTGTGCACGAAGACCTCGGATGCCTGCCGCTGCAGCGACAAGATCATCTGCGGGTTGAGCACTGGCTGCGGGGTCGGTGGATCGACGCTCATCCGGCGCAGGATGTCGAACTCCTCGTTGCCTCGGGGGTACGGGACGTCGACCTTCATCAAGAAGCGGTCCCGCTGGGCCTCGGGCAGTGGGTAGACCCCCTCGGATTCGACCGGGTTCTGCGTGGCGATCACGATGAACGGCTGCGGCACCGGGTAGGTCGTACCGCCGATGGACACCTGCTTCTCCGCCATCAGCTCGAGCATCGCGGCCTGCACCTTGGCTGGCGCTCGGTTGATCTCGTCGGCCAGGATGAAGTTGACGAAGACCGGCCCGAGTTCGACGTCGAAAGACTCCTGACTTGCCTTGTAGATGCGGGTTCCGACAATGTCGGATGGCACCAAGTCGGGCGTGAATTGGATCCGGGCGAACTCCCCGCCGACAACCGTGGCGAAACTCCGCACCGCCAGGGTCTTGGCGACACCCGGCACGCCTTCGAGCAGGCAGTGACCCTTGGCGAGCAGCGACACCATCAACTGCTCCACCATGTGTTCCTGACCGACGATGATCCGCTGCACCTGAGCGATCGCGTCGCCCAGCAGGCGCGATGCCTGGACGTTGCCGCTCTGTCCGGGTTGGAGTGATCCCGGCTGTACTCCGCCCTGACCCGGCTGGCCTCCGTTGGTGCCTTGTCCCGGCTGCGTTCGATCGCCCACCGATGAGCCGGGGGGGCCGTAGGAGGGACTGCTCACTCAACGTCTCCTGTGGTCGTGGCCTGAAAGCGATCATTCAGGCGTCTCGTCAATCCTGCACGAGGGTCCCAATTCTCGCAGATTCACCGCTCATCCAGCTTTGTGCCAGCTGTGCGTTACCCGTGAGACGGTCGATGGGCGCGAATAGACTCGCACCTGCTTCCCGGACCGGCTGCCGTGGGCCGCCGCGAGCATCGCCGACGAGATCGAGGAACCATGACGACGCCTGAGTCGCCTGATCCCCTCTGGGGACACGGCGGCTATGTCCCCGTCAGCCCGCTGCTGCCACA
>DATFQP010000245.1:0-5463 GCA_035264145.1 Propionibacteriaceae bacterium | reverse complement strand
GGGCAGCAGCGCACACCCAGCTAGCCATCATCGATGGCCACGTGGCCGGGTTCACCGACCTGGATGACCACGGCTATATCGACATGTTGTTCGTGGATCCCGATTTCGGCCGGCACGGGGTCGCGTCGGCGCTCCTCGCATCGGTGGTCGCCCTCGCCCGACAGCGCGGCCTACCGGCACTGACCACTTTTGCCAGCCTGACATCCCGGCCAGTGTTCGAAAGGCATGGGTTCGTGATCACGGGTGAACGCTACTTCGGCGAGGGTGACCGCGCGGCCAAGACGTATGCGATGACTTGTGTCCTGGCCGGCACCACTGCGCTTTAGGAGTTGGCCGAGATCACCCCGTGGACAGGGTTCGGCTACTAGTTGGGCAATGCGGTCCACCACTCGTTGCCTGGCCGGCCTCCTTGCGCATGCAATAGTCCCAATGTCGGCGGCTCAGCTTCCCATCTCACTGGCAAATTCAACGGTCACGATCCCGCCCCCGTCTGTTCCATGTCGTGAGCTGGGGCGTGGTGGAATTCGGCGTACTCCTTCTCGGTCTCGTAGTCCTCGGGCACGTCGATGTCCTCGATGAGTGACGGGTCGTCGAGGACCTCGCGGAACCACTCGTCGTCTCGTTCACCCTCCCATTTGGCGATAACCATGGTGGCGACGCCATTGCCGATGAGGTTGGTGAGCGCTCGCGCTTCGGACATGAAGCGGTCGATGCCGACGATCAGCGCGATGCCCACAGCGGGGATGTTGCCGAAGGCCTGCAGGCCGGCGGCCAGCGTGACCAGTCCAGCGCCGGTGACCCCGGCCGCGCCCTTGGACACGAGGAGAAGGAGCAAGAGCAGCCCGATCTGCTGGGGGAGCGACATCGGCGTGTTCGTCGCCTGCGCGATGAAGATCGCTCCCATCGTCAGGTAGATGCAGGTGCCGTCGAGGTTGAATGAGTACCCGGTCGGGATCGTGAGGCCGACGACCGACTTGTCGGCACCGGCGTTCTCCAGCTTCGCCATGATGCGAGGCAGCACGGACTCCGACGAGGACGTACCCAGGACGATGAGCAACTCGTCCTTGATGAGTCGGATGAACTTGAAGATGTTGAACCCGAACGCCGCTGCCACACCGCCCAGCACCACAACGATGAAAAACAGACACGTCGCGTAGAAACAGGCCATGAGCACCGCCAGGTTCCCCAGCACCCCGATGTCGAACCGGCCCACCGTGTACGCCATGCCGCCGAAGGCGCCGATGGGCGCGGCGTAGAGGACGATGTGGACGATTCGGAACATCATCCTCCCGATCGAGTCAATGCCGGACACGATCCCGCGGCCACGCTCGCCGAGGGCCGTCAGCGCGACGGCGCTCAGGATGGCGAGGAACAGCACCTGGATGATCTCGCCGTCGGCGAAGGCGCCGACGAACGTCTCCGGGATGATGTGCAACAGGAATGGCACGACGCCGGCCGGGGTCTCTTCCAGGGTGCTGAGCGTCCCCTCGGCCTCGGCCGGGTCTGGCGTCACGTTCAAGCCTTCGCCGGGAGCGACGATGTTGATGACCACCAGACCGATCGTCAAGGCGATCAGGGTCATGGTGATGAAGTAGCCGAGGGCCTTCGCGCCCAGGCGGCCAGCCTGCCTCAAGTTGCCCAGCGAGGTGATGCCGACCACCACCGTGGTGTAGACGATCGGCGCGATCAGCATCCGGATCAGCTTGACGAACCCGTCAGCCAAAGGCCTGAGCTTAACGGCGAAGTCGGGAGCCACGAGCCCGACGACGACTCCGGCGACGATGCCAACCAACACCCAGAAGTACAAGTGATGCCAGATCGGCTTGCGCTTGACGGCCAGCTCAGTGGCGGCTGGTGAGACCGGTTCTCCAGAGGTGCCGGAATTTTCAGACGGTTCGGACACGGAGCCTCCCGATTTCTACGTTGGTTGAGCCTGTGTGCATGCCTCCAGACATGTCGTAATGACGACAGTGCCGATCGATGTGCCTTAACAGACCATTCTGCTCACCGAAGGCTCGTGATGGAAGACGACACTTGACGAGCGGGATCGCACGGATAGGCCGAGATTTCGCGCCGCGCTCATCAGGACCGTCCTAGGGTTCGGGGGCCGGCGCATACTTCTCACGCAAGTGGTCGGGAAGACTCTCGCCGATCAAAAGCATGACCAGCGCCAGGGTGCTCGCCACCCTTGGTCCTTCGGCAGCCGACCCCAGGCCGTCCGCTGCGCTGGCAACCGTCAAACCGGGCGACGCCGACGTGGCGCTGTCCATGGCCCACCTGCTGGCCGCCATCTCTCTCGAGATGGAACGCAAACGAGGAACACTCTGATCCGGAACTTGCTGCCGGTGGTTGGGTGGCCGGCCCGGGTGATTGAGTGACCGGGCCCGGCCACGTCTGGCGAGTGCTCAACGGCCTGATCCCGCCGGTTGATCTCGTTGAGTGCGCCGAGGCTGCAGCGGCTCACCGGAACTGGTGGTCGGCATGGAGGACATCGAACCAAGTCACGACCTGATTGGTTAGGCGATGCCCGGGACTTGCTTCAAACCCAGATGCGAGTGCCCGCTAGCCGGTCGCACACCGGGCCAAGTGTGTCCGTTGGCCGTTCCGTCCTCGGATCGGACGCCCGGCAACCGGTCGATGCTCCTATGGTCTGGCAAGTGGGTGCGCGGAACTGTTCTCGGGGACCAGCATGGGCAGGGCGTTGAAGATCTCGCGGGCGACGTAGCGCTTTAGTCCCCTATGGCAAGTCCCTGGCAAGTCGGTAGCGGTCGAGGTGTGGGTTCCTCCGCCTTTTATGGTGTGCCGGTGCTCGGCGCGGTCAAGATCGTTCCGCGCGTGGGGGGCTGCATCTTGACCGCGCCTGCGCTCCGGCGGGTGGGCAGCGATGGAGGAACCGGCTGGTATGAGGACGATCGAGTGCGGTGCCGGTCGGGATCGTAGGGCTGACCGGAGGTCCAGCACGCCCAGATGACGCGGAGCCAGGCGCGGGCGACGATGCGGGTTGCGTGTGGGTTGCGTTTTCCGCGGGCCCGGGCTCTGGAGTAGAGGCGGGCGGCCCAGTCGTTTTGCATCCTCGCGTTGTGGGCGAAGCTGGTGATGGCTTTCCGGGCGCGGGTATTCGCTGCCCACCGGAAGTAGACCCCGCTGGTTTTCCCGGAGGCGCGGGTGACCGGGGCGGCGCCGCACTCGGTGGCGGCTTGTTCGGCGCTGTCGACCCGGTCCAGGATCGGGCCGACCTCAGCAAGCAGCTGGGCCAGATTAATCGTGCCGACCCCGGGCAGCTCCGCCAACAGCTGGGCCCGTGGATGGGCCGCGACCCGAGCGGCGATGAACCGTTCACTATCGCTGATCAGTTGCTGCAAAGTTGTCAACAGCTCGACCTGGGCGCCGATCATGGCCGCCAAGGTGGCGGCCGGCAGTCCGGCCGGGGCCACGGGCGCAGTCCGGAGCCGGGTCAGCAGCTCCGCCGCAGACTTCCCGCCGCGGTAGGCATGCCGTCGAAGGAACGCCGCCATTCGTCCTTCGCCGAGATGAGCGGCCGATGCCGGAGTGGGATAGTCGGTCAGGAACGCCAACGCGATCGGGGAGAACAGCGAAACGAACAATCTGCGCGGTCCTGGCCAGTAGGTGTCCAACAGGGCGGTGAGCTGATTGCTCGCCGCTGTCCGCGCCCTCACCTGGTCGTCGCGGAGCCGGACCAACGCCTGGAGCTCGTGCAGGCCGGGATCGATCGACCTCAGTCGCCGCAGCCGGTGCCCGTCGGTGCGTAGGTAGTCGGCGAGTTTGTAGCTGTCACCGGGATCAGACTTCGCGCCCGAGGCGCCCCACCGGGGCCGTGCGGCGAAGAACGCCGTGGGGTGCACCGGCACCACCGGATGGCCAGCGGCGAGCAGCCGGTCCACAACCAGACCGCCGGTCCGCTCGATGATCACCGGCGCGTCATCCTGTGGCCCTTGCCGCCGCAGCCGGTCCAGCGTCATTACCCACCCGGCTTCTGAGTGCGGAAACGCCCATCGGTCCAGCACCCGGCCGGCCTCATCCATCACCGTGACGTCGTGGCCCTGGCTTGCCCAGTCGAATCCGACGTACTTCACCTCTAGCCTCCCGTTGAAGTTGGTGGTTGACTCCACGGTGTCGAGGCCCTCGCCGGTTCCTCATTGTTCGGCCCTCGGTCGGGGCATGTCCCTAACGCCGGTCTCAGGGCCTCGGCGCATCGGGGGTGGCAGCACTAAAACTGGCCGTCTACCGGCTCGGCAACGAGGCCATCCCCCGACACGACCGAGAAGCCACAGCCGATATCGGTTTCGGCCGCACCTCGAATACTTCCCCAATGAGGCAGCGCAGGGCTTCTCGTTTCGTCTTGCCGGCAGCGCGTTTGCGTTCGTAGTAGACGCGGCCTTCGGTGTCGCCACGAATCTGGGTGATGGCGATTGTGTAGAGGGACCGGTTGAGCTGCCGATTCCCGCCAGGGTTGAACCGGTGTCGGACGGTGCGACCGGAGGAGGCGGGCAGCGGTGCGGTGCCGTTGGCTGCGGCGAACGCGTTCCGGTTGGGGTAGCGGTGGATGTCGACGACTTCGGCGATGAACCGGGCGGCGATCAGCGGTCCGACGCCGTACAGGTCGGTCAAGGTGGTATCGGCGGCCGCGACCAGCCCGGTGATCTGCCGCTTCAGTTCTGCTGTCTCGGTGTCGATGGTGATGACGCGTTCGAGGCGCCGTCGGCACAAGGTGGCGCGGACGCTGGTGTCGTCGCTGATCAGCTCGAGCGCGGCCCGGACCCGGGCGCGGGTGGTCAGGATCGGGATCTGTTGCTGGTAGCCGGGTCGCAGACCGCCCAGTTCGGAGTGGGCCCGGTTGACCAGGCCGCCGCGTTCACGAACCAGGTCCTCGCGGTAGTCGAGCAGGGCGCGCAGATCCGCAGCCGGGCCGACGGTCAGCCGAACCGGCGGTAGCTGCCGTTCGCGGGCGGTGATCCGGGCGATCGCTAACGCGTCGACCGGGTCGGTTTTGCCTTTGCCGAGCTGGCCGCGGCGCTCACGTGAGGTCATCAAGGTGGGCACCTCCACCACCGCCACCGGCCAGTCGGGCAGCCAGCGCAGGACCAGGTGAACCGCGACCGCACGGCCGAAGTTGCCCGAGCCTTCGATCCCCACCCGCAGCACCTGGTGGGTGTCGAACATGTCGACCAGCTGGACGAAACCAAGCTCGGTGTTGGGAATGTCGCCGCCGGCGATGAGCCGGCCAGCGTCGTCGACGACCGCCACCGCGAGGGTGTCTTTGTGGGTGTCTATTCCGGCGATCACGAGTGTCACCTTCTGTTCGATGTGACCGCTGGGCCGGCGACGCGCAAGCACTCTGGGGCGGCCGTTCGCTGTCTCGCTGCCTTGCCCCAAGCCTCTATCGGGCGTCCTCGCCGACCATCACCGCCACCGGGAGGCAGCCATCGATCCAGAGCCTCACCA
>DATFQP010000244.1:0-25552 GCA_035264145.1 Propionibacteriaceae bacterium | reverse complement strand
GTCGCGCGCGCGTGAGAGGCCACACCTCCGCCAAGCCTGTCCAGCGCACCCCGCTGGAGGCTTTTGCAGACATAATGAGGCCCAGCCCCTGTCCTTCCTAGGATTGGCGCGCACAGGGACCGGGCTTCATGTCAGTCTAGCTTCGACTCGCCATGTTGGCTTAAGGGCTACCGTTCGGTGGCTTGGATCGCGGCCAGCTTGCCGACCGCTTCGGCTAGCACAGCGTTCACCGCAGCGGCGACCGCGGGCAACCTGTTAGGGGCAGTGACCGATACGTCTCGGGGCCACCTGACGAAGATCATCGACGGGCTGTCGGCGAACTCCGTGTAGGTGACCGTAATGATGTCGTCAGCGGCAGTGATTCGGCCGGTGGACAGAATGGTTGACTTGCTCATTGGGTCGCCTCCTGGGGCGATCAAGGTCCCGGGGAGCGCTGCGAACGCGAACCGGGACCGCCTTACACGGTCACCCCGACTGGGTGCCGTGACTCGGCTATCACGAGGGTCGTCTTGCCGGCACCGTTCTGGCCGACGATCGCGAGTGACATCCCGGCCGGAATGGTCAGATCGAGGCCGTCGAAGATCAGCCGATCCGTGTCGGGATATCGGAAGGACAGATCTCGCACCCGCAAGCTGTGAGCCGGCCGCCCCCTCGGGTCCTGACCCTGAGCTGCGGCCGCGGCCAGGGCACCCTTTGATCCCATCACAGGCGCCAGGCGTTCGACCGCCGCCACGGGCGCCGCTGCTCCGTCGAGTGCCCAACTGAAGCCGCCGAACGCGATCCGGCCGATGGCACTCGCCACCACGGCAAAGGTCACCAGCCGGTCCAGAGGCAGGGCACCTGTGCTCGCCTGCCACCCCAGAGCCGCGAAGACCGCTGCATTCGCGGCCAAGATCAAGATCAAGCACCAGGCGACCGGCTTCTCCCGCAGCCGGGTCGCTCGATATTGCAGCTCGAACAGCAGCCGCCGACGCTCCACGAAGCGATCGACGACCCAGCCGGGCAGCCCGAACAGGCGGACTTCCTTGGCGGGTTGGGGATCCACCGCGAGCCGATACACGTACTCGGCATCCCGCTGGGCCGACCGCACCGGCGCGGTGTTGCGATCCTTCCAAACCGCACTTTCGCGCAGCAGCCAGTGGGTGGAACCCCAGCCAATCACCAAGACCACGGGTGCCCACCATGCGAACCCGGCCAACACCATCGCGGCCGTCAGACCGGCCACGATGCCCACCAGACCGTCGGATACGAACTGCACGTTCAGCGACATAGGCGGCGCCGTCTGGCCGCGATCAAAGTCGCGAGCCACGATTAGGTCGTCCCGCAGCGCAGGATCCTCAAGGTGACCGACCCCCGGTGGGACGACGCAGCTGCTGATCAGCGACTCGTTGAGCCAGGCCGAGACCAGATCACCCAGGTTCTGGCTGACCGCGATCCGGATGGGACCCACCACTTGCTGCACCACGAACAGCGTGCCGACTAGCAACAGCGGACTGCCGAGCGGCGCTCCTGACTGGACCGCGGCGACTGTCCAACCCATGGCGATCGCGAAGACAGCTGGCAACGTGCCGGCGAGCAGCAGCAACAGCCACCAGCTAAAGGCGAGGCCGCGGTGGGCCTTGGGCAGGATGGCGAAGAACTTCCACTCCTGCCGCTCGCGGAGCCAGGACGCCACGAGCCGACTCTGCCACGTCGTTCCGACTGGGCTGGTGGTCGAGTCTTTGATGAGCGGCTTGGGCACAGAGGAAACTCCTGCGGCGGGGCGGTCGTCGACCCGTAAGATGTGACGTTCGTACTCATCGAGACGGAGGCACGGTTGATCCGAACCCACGATGCCGGCACACTGCGCACGGAGCAGGCTGGAACTCAAGTGACGCTGGCCGGATGGGTCGCCCGCCGGCGAGACCACGGCGGGGTCGCGTTTCTCGATCTGCGCGACGCATCAGGTGTGGTGCAGGTCGTCGTGCGGGACGAGATGCTGGCGGCCTCCGGGGCGCATGAGCTGCGGAACGAGTATTGCGTCCAGATCGTCGGTGAGGTCGCCCTGCGGCCTGAAGGCAACGCCAATCTCGACCTGCCGACCGGCGAGATCGAGGTGGTCACGACCCGGCTTGACGTGCTGAGCGGTTCCGAGCCGCTGCCTTTCCAGATCGACGACCGGATCAGCGTGGGCGAGGAAACCCGGTTGAAGTTTCGCTACCTCGATCTACGGCGGCCCGAAGCGGCGGCGGCCATCCGGCTACGCAGCGAGGTCAACCGGGTCGCCCGTACGGTGCTGGCCGATCGGAACTTCGTCGAGGTCGAGACGCCGACCCTCACCCGCTCGACCCCCGAGGGGGCGCGGGACTTCCTGGTGCCGGCGCGGCTCAAACCGGGCTGCTGGTATGCACTCCCGCAGAGCCCGCAGCTGTTCAAGCAGCTGCTGATGGTGGCCGGCCTGGAGCGCTACTACCAAATCGCCCGGTGCTATCGGGACGAGGATTTCCGCGCCGACCGGCAGCCCGAGTTCACTCAGCTCGACGTCGAGATGAGCTTCGTGGATCAGGAGGATGTGATCGAGCTCAGCGAAAAGCTGATCACTGAGATTTGGCATCTGATCGGAACGGAGGTGACGACTCCGATGGCACGGATGACCTACGCCGAGGCCATGAACCGTTACGGCACCGACAAGCCCGATCTGCGCTTCGGCCGAGAACTGGTCGAGTTGACCGAGTATTTTGCCGATACATCGTTCCGCGTGTTCCAGGCCGACTACGTCGGGGCTGTCGTGATGCTGGGTGGCGCCAGCCAGCCGCGCCGGCAGTTGGATGCCTGGCAGGAGTTCGCTCGGTCGCGGGGACATCGCGGGCTGGCGTATGTGCTGGTCGGCGATGATGGCGAGTTGGCGGGGCCGGTCGCCAAGAACCTCTCCGAATCCGAGCGTGCGGGACTGGTCGGGCAGGTCGGCGCCAGGCCGGGTGACTGTGTCTTCTTCGCTGCTGGTCTGCGCTCGCAGGCCCAGGGCCTGCTGGGTGCCACCCGGTTGGAGATCGGGCGGCGGCTGGGCTTGATTGACGAATCGGGGTGGGCCTTCGTCTGGATCGTCGACGCGCCGCTCTTCGAGCCTGCGGCGGAGGCGGTCAAGGCTGGTGACATCACTGTGGGTACCGGCAGCTGGACAGCGGTGCACCATGCCTTCACCTCTCCCAAGCCGGAGTCAATGGACAGCTTCGATACCGATCCTGGTTCGGCGCTGGCCTACGCCTACGACCTGGTCTGCAACGGCAACGAGATCGCCGGCGGTTCGATCCGTATCCATCGCCGGGATGTCCAGGAGCGAGTGTTCGCCGTCATGGGGCTGGGCAAACAAGAAGCTCAGGAGAAGTTCGGCTTCCTGCTCGACGCGTTCAACTTCGGTCCACCGCCACACGGCGGGATTGCCTTCGGCTGGGACCGGATCTGCGCTCTGCTGTCGGGCAGTGACTCGATCCGCGATGTCATCGCCTTCCCCAAGTCAGGAGGGGGGCTCGACCCGCTGACCGGTGCTCCCGCGCCAATCACCGCCGAGCAGCGCAAGGAAGCCGGCGTCGACGTCCGATGCGATCAGGCCGAGCCCTAGGTCACGATCGGCAGCGGCGGCGCGCGCCATACTCAGCAGATGAGCTGGGTGTTCGAGGGCACGTTGCTGCCTGAGGGCGATGTCGGGCGAATGATTCTCGGGGTGGGAGAGCCGCAGGGTTTGCCGGGCCGATATGCGCTGGTCGGCCTGGTGGACGCGCACTGCCATGTCACGGTGGCCAGGAATGCCGATGAACCATATCTCGATGGCTGTGGCGCACCTGCACGCCTTGACGCGCTGGCACGCAGTGGCGTGACAACACTCCGCGATGTCGGTGGCGATCGGCAGGTAACGCTCGATCTCGCCCGATCTTGTCGGGAGGGCTGGCCGACCGTGCTGGCAGCCGGGCGATTCCTGGCACCTCAGCAGCGATATTTCCCGCGAATGTACTCACCCGTCGAGCCGGACGATCTGGTTGCCGCGGTGGAGCAGGAGATCGCTGCAGGAGCAACCTGGGTGAAGATCATCGCGGACTTCCCGCGAGTGGACGGCTCACCTCTTCGCGGTGGAACGGCGGCGGCGAGCTATCCCGCGGACGTTGTGGCGGCGGCGATAGCAGCGGCTCATCGAGCTGGCGCTCGCGTGGCGGCACACACCACGACCAGCTTGGCCGCGACTCTGATCGAGGCCGGAGTCGACTCGATCGAACACGGTGATGGGCTGACCCGGACCGATCTCGAGTCGCTGGCGAGTCGCGGGGGCGCATGGACGCCTACCTTGGGCGCCGCGGTTGGCGCGATGCGGCGCGGTGATCAGGATGCGCAATCCGCTGGAGCGGAGTTGTCCGAGCGCTTCACCGAGCTCCTGCCGCTCGCTGCAGCACTCGGCGTCACGCTGCTGACCGGCTCCGACGTGGTGGGCAGTGTCGCGGAGGAGATCGCCCTGCTCTGTGAGCACGGCCTGAATCCCTCGCAGGCGCTGCGGGCAGCCACCACAAGCGCTCGGACCTACCTTGGCTGCGGGCCGTCCGAGGACCTCGTCACGTACGAGGCGGACCCGCGCTGCGATCCTGAAGTCTTGGCCAACCCCAGCGCGGTCGTCATGCGGGGACTACGAGTTCGCTGAAGGGTCGCCCGAACAAGTCGGCCAGGCGGGCTCGGCGTGCGAGTATCGGCAGGTGAGTGAGGACTTGTTCGGCGAGGTCGCCGCCGTACAACCACCGGGGATCGGCGGCAGCCTGTCCGAGCCCGCCCGCACCGGCCTGCCGCTGGCGGTGCGTATGCGGCCGAGGACCATTGAGGAGATCGTGGGCCAGCAGCACCTTCTGGGCCCAGGATCGCCGCTTCGCCGGCTGGCGGGGGGCGAGGCCATGTCAGTGTTCTTGTGGGGCCCGCCCGGCACCGGAAAGACCACGATCGCGTTCGTGGTCTCGCAGAGCACCAATCGTCGGTTCGTCGAGATCTCCGCCGTGACAGCCGGTGTGAAGGAAGTGCGAGCTGTCCTTGACCAGGCTCGGCGCGACCTGCGCACGGGCAAGGAGACAGTGCTCTTCGTGGACGAGGTGCACCGGTTCAACAAGGCCCAGCAGGACGTTCTTCTCCCTGCTGTGGAGAACCGGCTGGTCACTTTGATCGCTGCCACCACGGAGAACCCGAGCTTCTCTGTGATCTCCCCGCTGCTGTCCCGCTCGTTGCTGCTCACCCTCAAGCCGCTGGCAGACGATGAACTCAACGGACTGCTCGATCGCGCCCTCAACGAGGATCAGGGGCTGGCGGGAGCGTACGAGCTGGAGGACGACGCCCGGGCGATGATCTTGCGGTTAGCCGGCGGTGACGCCCGTCGGGCGCTGACCTATCTGGAGGAGTCGGCAGCCGGGGCCGATGCCGTTGACCAGGTGGACATCACCCCGGAGGTGGTGGAGCGGGCGGTCGACAAGGCGGCGATTCGCTACGACCGCGACGGCGATCAGCACTACGACGTGATCAGCGCGTTCATCAAGTCGATTCGCGGCTCGGACGTGCACGCCGCACTGCACTATCTCGCCCGAATGATCGCGGCCGGTGAGGATCCGCGGTTCATCGCCCGTCGCCTGGTGATCCTGGCCTCCGAAGACATCGGGCTCGCCGACCCGACGGCCCTGCAGACTGCGGTTGCGGCCGCCCACGCCGTCCAGTTCATCGGTATGCCGGAAGGCCGGATCAACCTCGCCCAGGCGGTGATCGCGCTGGCGCTCGCGCCCAAGTCCAACGCGGTGATCATGGCGGTCGATGCCGCGCTCGCCGACGTGGACGCCGGTCGGATCGGCCTTGTTCCGCCCCATCTGCGGGACGCCCACTATCCGGGTGCGAAGAAGATCGGCCATGGCCAGTCCTACGTCTACCCACACGACGAGCCGCACGGCATCTCCGCCCAGCAGTATCTGCCCGATGAACTGACCGAAGCTCGTTATTACCGGCCGACCGATCACGGCGCCGAGGCGGCCATGGCGGAACGGTTGAAGCGGATCGAGGGACTCCTCGGGCACCGCTAGCACGCCCTGCCGCCGCCCGCAGCTCAGTTCAACCTGCCACGGAACCTTGGCACGCCCGGCTTCGGTGCGCGGTAGGGTCGTCCAGGCACACGGGAGTGTGCCGCCCACCGCTCGAATACGACCTGGGAGTAGCCGCATGTCAGTAGGGGAGATTGCCGGCCTCATCGCCGCCATCGCCTTCGTTGTTCTGGTGGCACTCACGGCCGTACCGCTGCTGAAGCTGGGTCGGGTGCTCGAGGAGGTCCGCCTTGCGGTTCGCGACCTCGGGCATGAGTCAGTGCCGATCCTGACCGAGCTGCAGGGCACGGTGCGGGCCACCAACGACGAGCTGGAGAAACTGAGCCTGGTCACCGAGGACGTCGCTAAGGTGAGCAGCAACGCCACTGTGGTCAGCGAGAACGCCGCCCAGATGACGACCTTGTTCCGATCAACGTTGGGCGGGCCGCTGATCAAGACTGCGGCTTTGAGCTATGGCGTTCGCAAGGCGTTTCGCGGGGAATCGGGCATCGTCCGGGCACGGCGCGGCAAACGAGGTACCTGATGATCAAGCGATTCTTATGGTTCGCGCTGGGCGCCGGGGTTGCGCTCTTCGTATACGTCAAGATCCGGGGCTACCTGAGGCGTGCGACGCCGTCGGCCATCGGTAGCCGGGTCGCCGACTCGGCCGCCGGCGTTGGGGGGCGAGCGCAAGACTTTGTAGGTCGGGTGCGAACTGCGATGACGGAACGGGAAGCGGAGCTCCGTGAGGCTTTCGACGAGCGGGAAGCAGACATCCACCGGTTCGACGCGCCCGAGTAACGCTGTGCCGCCCACCTAAGGAAACTCCCGATGAAAACCGCCGAGATCCGGCGCCGGTTCCTGGACTTCTTCGCCAACCGCGGCCACGAGGTCGTGCCGTCGGCACCGCTGCTCTACAACGATCCGACCCTGTTGTTCGTCAACGCCGGCATGGTGCCTTTCAAGTCCTACTTCACCGGTGCCGAAGCCCCGCCGTTCCAGCGGGCGACCAGCGTGCAGAAGTGCGTCCGGACGCTCGACATCGACGAGGTCGGCAAGACCACGCGGCACAACACGTTCTTCCAGATGAATGGCAACTTCTCCTTCGGTGATTACTTCAAGGCCGAGGCGATTCGCTACGCCTGGGAGCTCGTCACGGGCTCGATAGACGACGAGTGCTTGGGCTTCGACCCCAACAAGATCTGGGTCACCGTGCTGCACTCCGACGACGAAGCTGCTGCGCTGTGGGCGAGCATCGCGGGTTTGCCGCCTGAGCGGATTCAGCGCAGGGGGTTGCTGGACAACTACTGGAACATGGGCGTGCCGGGACCTGGTGGTCCCTGCAGCGAGATCTATGTCGACCGCGGGGCGGCCTACGGGCCGGACGGCGGCCCGGTCGTTGACGAGGACAGGTTCCTCGAGATCTGGAATCTCGTCTTCATGCAGGAGGAGTTGTCCGTCGTCCGGGCGAAGGACGACTTCGACGTTCTCGGTGACCTGCCGCGGAAGAACATCGACACCGGCATGGGTCTGGAGCGAGTGGCCTTCCTGCTCCAAGGCGTGGACAACCTGTACGAGATCGACCAGGTGTTTCCCGTGTTAGCCCGGGCGGCGGAGATGTCGGGTAAGACATACGGCCACCACCACGACGACGATGTACGAATGCGCGTGGTCGCCGACCACATCCGGTCAGGGCTCATGCTGGTCGCCGACGGAGTCACACCGGGCAACGAAGCGCGCGGCTATGTTCTGCGTCGGCTGCTGCGTCGCGTGGTGCGTGCCATGCGCCTGCTCGGGGTCGCCGATCCGGTGCTACCCGAACTGCTTCCTGTGAGCCGCGACCTGATGTCGGAGTCCTATCCGGAGGTGGAGCGGGACTGGGCTCGAATTTCTGCCATCGCATACGCCGAGGAGGACGCGTTCCGAAGGACCCTCACGGCCGGCACCCAGATCTTCGATCTGGCCGTCGCCGACGCGCGCCGCGAAGAACAGACGGTGCTGTCCGGTGAACGGGCGTTCCAGCTGCATGACACCTACGGCTTTCCGATCGACCTCACCCTGGAGATGGCCTCCGAACAGGGCTTGGTGGTGGATGAGTCCGGCTTCCGCAAGCTGATGCAGGAACAGCGCGACCGGGCGAAGGCGGACGCGAAGTCCAAGAAGGCTGGTGCCCAGGCGGTCGAGGTCTACCGCAACCTGCGCGACTTGGGTGAAACCCCGTTCACCGGCTACACCGAACTGGCCAGCGAATCGACCGTGCGGGGGATCGTGGCCGACGGTGAGCTGGTGGAGGCGTCCGACGAGGGTGAGGTGGTGGAGGTCGTCCTCGATCGCACACCCTTCTATGCCGAGTCGGGTGGTCAGGACTCTGATGCCGGCGTCATCACCGGCGAGGGGGTCTCGCTGGAGGTGATCGATGTGCAGCGTCCGGTGAAGGGCCTGATCGTGCATCGGGTCCGGATCACCAAGGGTGAACTGCTGCGTGGGGCAGCAGTGCTGGCCGCCGTCGACGCCGAGTGGCGGCTTGGTGCCTGCCAGGCGCACTCGGGTACGCACGTCGTGCATGCGGCCCTCCGGCAGGTGCTGGGGCCGACCGCACTACAGAGCGGCTCGTACAACAAACCTGGCTACCTACGCCTTGACTTCGCTTGGCAGAGCGGGCTCTCACAACAGGTCCGCGAGGCCGTCGAGGAGGCGGCGAACTGGGCGATTCGCGCCGACCTGAACGTCACCGCCAGCTACATGCCGCTCGCGACTGCGCGGGAGATCGGAGCTCTTGCGCTGTTCGGCGAGACCTACGGCGAGGAGGTACGGGTCGTCGAGATGGGCGGTCCGTGGTCCCGCGAGTTGTGTGGCGGCACGCACGTGCAGCACGCCTCACAGATCGGCCTGGTGACCATCACCGGCGAGTCGTCCATCGGTTCCGGAGTCCGGCGCGTCGAGGCTTTCGTCGGTATCGAGGCTTTCCGCTACCTGGCCAAGGAGCGGGCGCTAGTACTGGGCCTCACTGATGCCCTGAAGGTGCAGCCGGACCAGCTCACCGACCGCGTGCTCAAGCTGGTGGCTCAGCTCAAGGCGGCTGAGAAACAGATCGCCGACCTCAAGAGCGCCCGAGTGCTCTCCGACGTCTCGAGCATCGCCGCGACGGCGCGCGACCTGTGGGGGGTGGGTTACATCGGGCACCGAGCGGATGGCGTTTCCGGCGGCGATCTGCGGACGCTCGCCGTGGAGATCCGTAACCGGATTCAGGACCGGCCCGCGGTCATTTCGGTGATCGGTGGCCCGCCGGACAAACCGAGCATCGTCGTAGTCACCACTCAGGGAGCGCGTGACCGGGGCCTCAGCGCCGGGGAACTGGTGCGGACGGCCAGCGAGACGCTGGGCGGCCGGGGCGGCGGCAAGGACGATATCGCCCAAGGTGGTGGCACCGACGGCAGCCGTGCCGACGACGCGCTCAAGGCGGTTGAGTACGCGATCGGCCACAAGCTGCAGACGACGGGTTGAGCCACATGCGGCCCGGAGTCCGGATGGCTGTCGATTGGGGTGAGGTCCGGATCGGGGTGGCGGCCTGCGACCGGGATGCCGTGCTGGCTTATCCCCTCCGCACTGTACGCACCGGGGAAGCCGCCATTGCTGAACTGGCCGCGCTGGCCGCAGAGCACCAGGTGATCGAGATCGTCGTCGGATTACCACGTTCGCTGAGCGGCACGGAGGGGCCTGCGGCGCGAAAGGTGCGCGAGCAGGCCGCGCGGCTGGCGGCCGCGACGCCGATTCCGGTGCGGCTGCTGGACGAGCGGCTCAGCACGGTCACCGCCGCGGCGAGGCTGCGCGACAGCGGGAAATCGGCGAGGCGGCAACGGACATCGATCGATGCCGCAGCCGCGGTGGTCATTTTGGAAGAGGCACTCGACTACGAAAGATCCAGGCAGCAGCCACCTGGGGAGTTAGTATCGGCAGGGCCCGGCTGACCGGTGGTCCGCGCCGGCACCCACGGACCTCGGACAACTTGGGGCCGCCGTTGACAGACAGGGAGATCTGCACAGCGTGACACAGATGTTGGACCCGGAGCTCAAGCCGAGTCCCGCGAAGAAGGTCGCCAATCAGAGCAAGAGCTGCCTCGCCGTTCTGGTGGCCGCCGCGGTGTTGATCTTCGGGGGCTACTTCATCTACGACAAGACGTCCACCTTCATGCAGAGCCTGGGGGAGGTGCCGGACTATCCCGGCCCCGGCAGGGCTGCCATCACGCTGACGATTCCTGACGGTGCGTCTCTCGACGAGATCGGTGGCATCCTCGTCGACGCCGACGTGGTCAAGTCGCTCAAGGCCTGGAACGAGGCCGTCGACGCGGAGGAACGCGCGACCAGCGTGCAGGCCGGTCGCTATCTGATGAAGACCCACATGAAGGCGATTGATGCGCTGGGCCTGCTGATCAATCCCGGCGGTTCCCGGGTGCGGTTGCAGTTCACGATCCCCGAGGGACTCCGGTTGACCGCCCAGGTCGACGCGCTGGTCAAGGGCACCAAGATCAAGAAGTCGGCCTACGAAGCGGCCCTCAAGAAGCCGCAGCGGCTTGAGCTGCCCAGGTATGCAGACAACAACCCAGAGGGTTTCCTGTTTCCCGAAACCTACGAGCTCACCGCCGAGGCGACCGCGACGTCGACTCTTCGGCAGATGGTGGATCAGTACAAGGTCGTGGCGCAGCAGGTCGGGCTGGAATCCTCTGCCAAGCAGCTCAAGCGCTCTCCCTACGACGTGGTCATCGTGGCGAGCATCATCGAGCGCGAGGTGAACAAGGACGAATATCGCGACAAGGTGGCCCGAGTCCTCTACAACCGCCTCGCCAAGAAGATGCCGCTTCGTCTGGACTCGACCGTCATCTACGCCGAAGACCTGGAGACCAACACCACAACACCCGAGGACCGCGCGAGCAAGTCGCCCTACAACACGTATCGGCACAAAGGACTGCCCCCTGGCCCGATCTCGGCGCCCGGGAAGGCTTCCCTCGAGGCAGCCGCCAATCCGGCCAACGGCAAGTGGCTGTATTTCGTCACGGTGAACTTCGACACCGGCGAGACGAAATTCGCCACCACCGAAAAAGAGTTCAGGAAGATCGAGCAGGAATTCCAGAATTGGTGCCAGTCTCATCCGGGCCGCTGTGACACCTGACGGCACTGCCGCGCCCAGCGACGGCTGGCGGTGCGCGGTCCTCGGGTCACCGATATCGCACTCCCTCTCTCCTGCGCTGCATCGGGCCGCGTACACCGAGCTCGGGCTGACCGGCTGGACGTACGACCGCTTTGAGGTGACCGAAGGGGAGCTGGCGGACTTCGTCACCGGATGCACGGGCAACTGGCGCGGCCTCAGCCTCACCATGCCGCTCAAGTCGGTGGCTCTGACGCTGGGGGAGGTCGACCCGCTCGCCAGGTTCGCGGCGTCGGCGAACACGCTGATCTTCGACGGCCTCGGCCGAAGGCTGTACAACACCGATGTCGGCGGTCTCGTGTGGGCGGTGCAACAGCTGAGCGCGGCGCGCCTCCGGCAGGTCACCATCCTGGGGTCCGGGGCAACCGCACGCTCGTCGGTCTTGTCAGCGGCACATCTCGGCGCACGCACGCTGACCATCATGGCCCGGACCCCGAGAAAGGCCGAGCAGCTTGAAGCTTTGGGCTCAGCGCTGCAGCTGGACCTGCATGTCCTGCCGTGGGATGCGGCACCGCCGCCGGCAGATCTGCTCATCTCGACGGTGACGTCCGGGGCGGTCGACCCGATCGCCGCGGCGATGGCCCGCAGCGCGCCGATCGTCTTCGACGTCATCTACGAACCGTGGCCGACGGCACTGGCGCGGGCTGCGCAGCAGGCTGGAGCCGGCGTCATCAATGGCCTGGACATGCTGGTAGGCCAGGCCTTGGGTCAGATCCAGCTGATGACCGGGCGTACGGTCTCGCCCGACGTGCTGTACGCCGCCGGCCGCGCGGCGTTGGCCGGCCGGGCTCGGAATGAGGGCTGGGCCCCCTAGCTGACCGCTCGTGAATCCTCGTTCCCTGAGCGCGCTCGGCATCGGTTGGTATGGCAGGAGGCCGCCGGTCTTCGCGTGACAGACTCGCTTCGTGCTGAGATGGCTGACTGCCGGTGAGTCACACGGACCCGCCCTGGTGGCGACTCTCGAGGGGCTGCCTGCACACGTCCGCGTGACGAGTCAAGACATCGCCGAGGCCCTCGCTCGACGACGGCTCGGCTTCGGGCGAGGTGCGCGGATGAAGTTCGAGACCGATGCCGTCACCATTATCGGCGGCGTCCGGCACGGCGAAACTCAAGGCGGTCCGGTCGCCATTTCGATCGGTAACAGCGAGTGGCCCAAGTGGGAGACGGTGATGGCCGCCGACCCCGTGAGCCCGGAGAAGCTCGAAGGCCAGGCCCGCAACGCCGCGCTGACCAGGCCCCGCCCTGGCCATGCCGACCTCGTCGGCATGCAGAAGTACGACTTCGACGAGGCAAGGCCCATCCTGGAGCGGGCGAGCGCCCGAGAAACCGCCGCCCGCGTTGCGCTCGGCCGGGTGGCCAGTCAATTCCTGCATCAGGCCTTTGGTGCGACGGTGCTGAGCCATGTCGTCGAGATCGGCACGGTGTCCGTTCCCGCTGGTGTCCTGCCGGGTTCCGCCGACCGGGACCGAATCGACGACGACCCCGTGCGCTGCTTCCATCGCGAAACGAGCGCAGCCATGATGGCCGAGGTGGAGATCGCTCAGAAGGACGGGGACACTCTCGGTGGAGTCGTCGAGGTTGTCGCCTGGGGTGTTCCGCCCGGTCTGGGATCACACGTGCATTGGGACCGGCGGCTGGATGCCCAGCTGGCGGCTGCGCTGATGGGCATTCAGGCCATCAAAGGTGTCGAGGTGGGGGACGGATTCGCCTTGGCCCGCAGCCGGGGCAGCGCTGCGCACGACGAAATCGTGGCCGGTGAGCACGGCATCGGGCGAGCGTCCGCTCGATCCGGCGGGACCGAGGGTGGCATGAGCACGGGGGACGTGCTCCGGGTTCGGGCGGCCATGAAACCGATCTCCACCGTGCCGCGGGCGCTTCGTACGGTCGACATCGCCACGGGGGAAGCTGCCGTTGCCCATCATCAGCGCTCCGACGTCTGCGCCGTACCGGCCGCCGGCGTGGTGGCCGAGGCGATGGTAGCGCTGGTGCTCGCCAACGCCGGCTTGGAGAAGTTCGGTGGGGACTCTGTGGCAGAGACGCGTCGTAACTACGAGAGCTACCTGAAGCAGCTGGCTGATCGAGGCCTCCAGGTACGGCCACCGCAGTCATGAGCAGCGAAGGTCAGAGGGCTGGGCCGATTGTCCTGGTCGGAGCTCCGGGGGCGGGCAAGTCAACGGTGGGTGCCCTGCTGGCCGAAAGCTTGGGCACGGAATTCACCGATGCAGACGCCGTGATCGAGGAACGCGCGGGAAAGCCGATCGCTGAGATCTTCGCCGATGACGGCGAGACCACCTTTCGCCAACTGGAGGAGGAGACGACGGCGGCGCTGCTCCGCCGGACGGGTGTGTTGGCGCTCGGGGGTGGGGCGGTCTTGTCCTCGGCGACCCGCTCGGCGCTCCGGGGTCACCGGGTCGTGTGGCTCCGAGTTGGCGTGCCGGCTGCCCTTCACCGGGTCGGGCTCGACACTGCTCGCCCGCTGCTGCTCGGGAACGTTCGGGGCCGGCTGATCAAGCTGCTCGGCGAGCGGAAGCCGCTCTACGACGAAGTGGCCGAGGTGCGCGTCGACACCGACGATGCCAGCCCGGAAGATGTCGTCGAACGCATCGTCCGGATCTGGCCGCCCTCGGCATGACCGAGACCCGGATCCCGGTTCGCGCCGAACGCCCATACGAGGTGATCATCGGCCGCGACCTGCGCGATCAGATCCTGCCGTTGATCGGCCCGGATGTGCGTAGGGTGGCCGTTCTCCACCCACCAACCATGATCAAACTCGGTGAAGACCTCGAGCGCCTGCTGGCCGCGGCGGGTCTGGAGCCGGTGCGGATCGACGTACCGGACGGTGAGGCCGCCAAGACAGCCGACGTGGCCGCGAACTGCTGGTCGGTGCTCGGGACGGCGGGCTTCACCCGTTCAGACGCTGTGCTCGGTGTGGGCGGAGGCTCCACCACGGACCTGGCTGGCTTCGTCGCGGCAACCTGGCTCCGTGGTGTTCGGTTGGTCACCATGCCGACGACCCTGCTGGCGATGGTCGACGCAGCGGTGGGTGGCAAGACCGGCATCAATACCGCAGAAGGTAAAAATCTCGTCGGCTCGTTCCATGAGCCGGCCGGCGTGCTCTGCGATCTGAATGCCCTCAGCACCCTGCCTCGTGACGACCTGATCGCCGGCCTGGCGGAGGTGATCAAATGCGGACTTGTTGCCGACCCTCGAATCCTGGACCTTCTGGAGGGCGACCCGGCCGGGGCCACGGCTCCGGAGGCACCGGTGCTGGCCGAGCTGATTGAAAGGTCGATCCGGGTCAAGGCCGATGTCGTGTCGGCGGACCTTCGGGAGACGACGTCCACTGGCGATCGGGTGGGCCGGGAGCGGCTCAACTACGGCCACACGCTCGGCCACGCCATCGAACGGCGCGAGGGTTATCGGATGCGCCACGGTGAAGCCATCAGCATCGGCATGGTGTTCGCGGCCGAGCTGTCTCGACGTGCCGCCAAGCTGGACGACGCGACCGCCGCCCGCCATGGCGAGATCCTGGCGACGTTCGGCTTGCCGACGACGTACCGGGCGGACGCTTTCGATGACCTGCTCGCGGCCATGGCGGTGGACAAGAAAGCTCGCGGCTCCACGCTGCGTTTCGTGATCTTGAACGGACTGGCGAGCGCGGAAATTCTGACCGGCCCGACCGAGGATCAACTGCGTGCGGCGTACCGCCGCGTAGCCGGCACCGCCGGCAAGTTGACCTGAGTCGGATAGCCATCGGCCCGGCAGGGCTTTGCAGGGCTGCAGGACCTACGACGACGGGATATGCGGTGCCGAGGCTTCGTAAGGCAGTGTCAAGCTATCCCGTATGACTCAACCCAACCGCGATCCCCGACATGCCTTCGCCGAAGCGGCTGAGGTGTTCGGCCAGCTCGTACGGGCCATCCCGCCCGACGCGTGGGACGGTCCGGGTCTGGGGGAGTGGGATCTCCGCTCGCTGGTTGGGCACACCAGCCGATCACTGATCACCGTTGAGACTTACCTCGGCCAACCGGCCAACAGCGAAGACGTCCCGACCGCTGCCGCGTACTACTCCGCGATCTCTACCGTCGATCCGGCTGCCGTGGCTGGTCGAGGACGGGAGGCTGGTCGCGCCCTCGGCGATGACCCGGTCGCGGCTGTCCGGTCACTGGTGCCGCGCGTGCTGGCCCTAGTCCAGCGAGCCGAGAACCCATTGATCACCACCGTGGCCGGCGGAATGCGGTTGCGCACGTATCTGCCGACGCGCACCCTCGAACTGGTTGTGCACGGCCTCGATATCGCCACTGCCGTCGACCTGCCGGCACCCGACTACCACCATGCGGTGCTTTTGGAGGTGGCCGAAGTCGCGGCCGGCGCGGCAGTGCTGCAGGACCGGGGGCTCGAGCTGATTCGCGCGCTGACCGGGCGGGCACCGCTTCGGGACGGTTTCTCGGTGGTCTGAGGACACCACTCTGGTGGTCTAAACTGGGCCGCTGCCCGACGGCAGGGCGGACGGGAAAGGGAAGTCACACGTGGCGTCGACGAATGATCTTAAGAACGGCATGGTCTTGGATCTGGACGGCCAGCTCTGGTCGGTCTTGTGGTTCCAGCACCACAAACCGGGGAAGGGCAACACAGTCGTCCGTACCAAACTCAAGCATGTGCTCTCCGGCAAGGTCGTCGACCGGACGTTCAACGCCGACACCAAGGTCGACACGGCCACCGTCGACCGGCGCGAAATGCAGTACCTCTACCACGACGGCTCTGGATTCGTTTTCATGGACACGACGACCTACGACCAGATGTCCATCGCTGAGCAGACGGTCGGTGATGCGAAGAACTACCTGCTCGAGGGTCAGATGGCGACTGTGGCTCTGCACGAGGGCACGCCGCTGTACCTCGACCTCCCGGCATCGGTTGAGCTCGAGGTGACTTATACCGAGCCAGGCTTGCAGGGCGACCGCAGCACCGGCGGAACCAAGCCGGCGACGGTCGAAACCGGCTTGCAGATTTCGGTGCCCCTGTTCTTGACCACCGGTGAGAAGGTCAGGGTCGACACTCGCACCGGCGACTACCTGGGCCGCGTCGGCAGCTGACGCAGCTCTGCCACGCCCAGCCGCACCGAGAGTCCGATGACCAGGTCCACTTCGCCTGCCGACGGATCACATGCTCGGACGTCGGCGCGAAGCAAGGCCCGCAAGCGGGCACTGGACATTCTCTTCGAAGCGGAACTTCGGGGCTGCGATCCGCTGCAGACCTTGGCAGAACGGTCGGCCGACGACGGCCCGCCCGTACGCGAGTACTCCGCGACCTTGGTCCGGGGTGTCGTGCAGCACGCGGCAGAGATCGACAGCCGGATCTCGGCTGCGGTCGTCCGTGGCTGGAGCCTGCCGCGGATGCCCCGGGTCGACAGGACCGCGTTGCGGATCGCCGTATTCGAGATCGACTATCTGGACGTGCCCGATGCGGTTGCTGTGGCCGAGGCAGTCGCCCTGGTCGGCGAGCTGTCGACCGACGAGTCGCCAGCGTTCGTCAACGGTGTGCTCGGCACCGTAATAGCCACCAAGGCCGATTGAGCAGGCATTCAGTCGTCCAGACCGCGGGCCATCAGCGCCTCACCGAGCGCCTCAGCGTGCCGTAGCGACCGGACGAGCAGCGGTACGGCGAAGGCTCGGGCACTGCCGCCGAGACCCCGAGCACGTTGCGCGTCGCGAACCTCCTGGGCAAGACCGGCAATGACCGAGACCGAGCGAACACTGAGTGATATCAGCAGCGCCATCCGCTCCGGCGCGACCCCGAAACGGCGGAACGGCCGCAAGATCCGCAGCAGAACCTCGGTGAGTGCCTCCATGCCGGTGGTGAGGGAGACCAAGCCGGCGGCGAGCACCATGGCGGCGAGGGTGACGATGACGTCCACCATGGATTGCCATCCAGATGCCACCAGCTGAAAGACACTGATGGCCAGCAGCACCCAGCTCATTGACCGCAGTTGCGCGGCAAGGGTTCGAACCGGGAATCCAGCCAACAGGTAGCAGGCAAGCACGACACCGAGCACGGCAACCGGCTCCCACCACAGATTCAGCACCGTCAGGGCAACGCCGGTCGCCGCCAGGAGCACGAGCTTGATGCCCGCAGGAAGACGGTGGATCACCGTGTTGCCCGGCAGATACGTCGTCGTGAGACTCATCGCATCCGCTCCCGGTACTCGGCGATCGCGGCCGCCGGCGCAGCGTCGCCCACGATGCGCCCCTCGTCGAAGACCAGCACGCGGTCGAAATCGGTGAGCAGACTCAGATGGTGGGTGAGCAGGATGACCTGCTGCTGCAGAGATGCAACGATCCGCCCCACCGCCTCGGCGTTGCGCAGGTCGAGCAGGGTGGTCGGCTCGTCCATGATCAACACAGCCGGCTCCGTCACCAGGACCGAGGCCAGCGCCAAGAGTTGTTTCTCGCCGCCCGACAGCAGATGGGCGGCGTGGTCGGCGTGATCAGCCAGTCCGAAATCGGCCAGGGTGCGGTCGACCAGCGCCGTTTTCTGGGCTGCTTCGGCGCCCCGACGTCGCAGTCCGAAGCCGACGTCTTCTCGGACCGTCGGCATCACGATTTGTGCGTCCGGATCGGTGAAGCAAAAGCCCACCAGCCGGCGTACGGTCCGGCCTTCCCGCCGGGTGTCGTGGCCGTCGACCAGCACCCGACCGGCGTCGGGGACAACCAGACCATTGAGCAGCCGGGCGAAAGTCGACTTTCCCGAACCGTTGGCGCCGATGACGCCGATCCGCGACTCGGTCAGGGTGACCGATACGTCGCGCAAGACCCGCCGCCGACCGGTGCCGTGCGGATAGCTGTGGGAAACGCCGATGACCTCGATCAGCGGCATGCTTCGACCACCGTGGCAACGCCCTGACCGCCGCCGACCGCGATCGCGGCGAGGCCGTAACGGCCGGATTCGGCGCGAATCAGCTGGCTGAACATCCGGACCAGCAGTACCGCGCCGGACGCTCCCCAAGGATGTCCGAGCGCGAGGGCGCCGCCTTGACGGCAGACGCGTTCGGGGTCCAGACCAAGGCGATCGGTACAGGCCAGGATCTGGCCGGCGAAGGCCTCGTTGAACTCCAGCACATCAACCTGAGCCAGCCTCAGCCCGGCGTGACTGAGGACCTGCTGGACGGCGGGAACGATGCCGAGCCCAGGTCGCCGGGGATCGATTCCTGCGGTCGCCGTCGCCACCAGGCGCAGGCCGGGGAGACCGAGCCGCCGCCGCTGGACTTCGGTGATCAGTCCCAGGACGGCCGCACCGTCACTGATCCCGCAGGAGTTGCCGGCCGTCACCGTGCCGCCGTCCCGGAAGGCCGGCTTCAATCTGGCGAGGCGCTCGACGGTGAGCCCCAGCCGTGGACGCTCGTCGCTTCCCAGTCCGCCGACCGGTACGACCTCGTCGTCGAAAGCGTGTCGTTCGCGGGCCTGGAGCGCCAACCGGTGTGACCGAGCGGCGTACGCGTCCTGGCGTTCTCGGCTGATGCCTGCATCGGCGGCGAGCAGGTCGGCTGCCTCACCCATATCGGGATCACCCAAATCGGCAGGCGCGAACGGCGCGCGCTCGTAGCGGCGCGGGGGTGATCCATTCGTCGGCGGCCAGAAGCGCCACGGTGCCGTGGACGCCGATTCGACCCCACCGGCGAGAGTGAGTGGACGAGACGACGAAGCGTGAGGCAGCAGAGCCGCGCCGATACTGACTGCGGCCAGGCCGCTCCCGCACTGCCGATCGACGGTGAGCCCCGGCACGCTGACCGGCAGACCGGCCTGAAGCGCCGCAACGCGCGCCACATTGCCGCCGGGACCGAGGCAGTTTCCTAACACCACATCGTCAGGGTCCTCATCGACGCCCAGGCCGCGCAGATCCTGCGCCACGGCGGTGAGCGTGGCGGCGGCCAAATCGGCCGCAGTCAGCTTTGCCAGTCCATGTCCGGCCGTACCGATCGGCGTCCGCCGTGCAGCGACAATGGCCACGCTCGACCCACCGTCGGCCATCACACCGACCCAATCGGCGTCCGCCGTGCAGCGACAATGGCCACGCTCGACCCACCGTCGACCATCACACCGACCCAATCGGATCATCCGCGACCTCGTCCGAGCTGCTACCGAATCTGGCATCCGCTCGCAAACATTCGGTGGCGGATGCCATATTCGGTAGCGGCTCGGAGGGGTCCATGGAGTCGCCACGCGACTGCGCCACCCAACGAGCGAGGGCAGCCCGATCGACCTTGCCGGCGGCGGTCAGCGGCAGCCGCGCTCGGTGCATCCAGCGCCGCGGGCGGAAGGGGCCGACAAGGCTCGTCCGAGCATGGCGTGCCAGCCTGCCGAGGTCGTCGATATCGGTGCAGACGGCGACCACCACCGAGCCGAGTTGATCGTGCGACCGAGGCACGACGTAGACCTCGCCGCGGGCTGCTGGCCGCAGAGCCGCCTCGACATCGCTGACGAGCACCGTTGCGCCTCCAGTCAAGATGACGTCGTCGCGGCCATGGACGACGACGCGACCGTCGTCGGTGACCCGGCCGCGGTCACCGACGGTGGCCCAGCGCCGACCGCTGCCAGGCTCGATGTTGACCTGCAAAGAGGCCGGCGCATCCTCGGGCGCGATCTCCTGCTCGCACAGCCACGGTGAACTGACCCAGAGGCCGCCGTCGCTTCGGCCCTCGACGGCCACCCCAGGGAACGGGCGGAGGCTGGCCTCGTCTCGGCCCCAGGCAACGAACGACAACTGCGCCGCGCCGTAGTAGTGGCTGACCCGCCACCCCCGCCTCTCGGCTAGGTCGGCCAGATCGGTCCCCAGCCGGTCTCCTGCAATGACGACGTGCAGATCCGTTTGCGCCGGTTCGGTGACCAACTGAAACAGTCCGGCGGGGGTGAGAAAGGCGTGGCTGGCCTGGCGGGGGCTGTCGGCCAGCGCGGCCCCGCGATAGGTGGCGAGCGCCGCAGCGTAAAGGTTCATGGTTGCGCCGATCGGCCCCGGCACCCAGGCTCGACTGCTCTCGGTCAAACCGATCAGGTCAGCGACGACCGGAAAGCTGTCCACCCAGGAGGCTGCCGTCCGGATGACCTCCCGCGGACGGGCCGTCGTCCCGGACGTGCGCAGCGACACGAGGCCGCCTATCCGATGAGCCGCGAACAGCGCCGCCACCGGGTCCGGGCAGTCCTGAGGCGCCCGAACGTCGTAGCCGCGGTCAGGCGGCAATTGGCGCCGGTTCACGCTCTGGCCGGTCGGGCAGCAGTCCCGGCAGTGCCTGGTGGACACTGCGTGCGATCACTGCCGCAGCCACCGCCTTGACCAGATCACCGGGCAGGAAGACCCAGTTCGCCACCACGGCTGCAGCAAGCGACACCTTGGTCACCAAGGCCACGCCGACGGCACCGAACGCGTACAACACCACGATGCCGCCCAAGACGTTGACCGCGATGCAGCGGGAGAGTGAGCGAGGCGTGCTGAGCCGCTCGGACAACCACCCGATCACGAAGGCAGCGACCGGGAAGCCGAGCAGGAAGCCGACGCTCGGCCCGAAGAACACGGCCAGGCCGCCGCGCCCGCCTGACAGCAGGGGGAGACCGAGCGCCACCAGAAGCAGGAAGATCGTCACCGCGGCGGCACCCCGCCACCTGCCCAGAATGGACCCCGCGAGCATGACGCCCATCGACTGAATGGTGATCGGCACGTTCAAGCCAGGTAACGCCAAGGCCGGGAGCAGGCCCATCGCCGCGATCACTCCGACGAACGTGGCCGTCATGGCAATGCCGGCCGCGGAAAAGACACGCTGCCTTGGGTTCATGTTGGCCCTTCGGAAGAGTCGATCCGACCGGCTCAGGCTAGTGAATCGGCCCTCCGCATGTGTGAACTGTCCAGATCAGCAGCACAGCACGCTCGCCACATCCCTTCCTGGCGTCCGTACCGGCCGGTGGATGGTAGCCTTCGACCCGATCAGCCACCCTTTAAGACCTGTCCGGTGAGGCAGGAAAGGACGGTCATGCTCGCAGCCGATTTGAGCCCGCCCTCATCCTTTGAGGCACCGCCGGCACTCCTGGTTCTCGAAGACGGCAGGACTTTTCACGGGCAAGCGTTCGGCGCGATCGGCGAGACGGTAGGCGAGGCGGTCTTCGCCACGGCGATGTCGGGCTACCAGGAGACTCTGACCGACCCGAGTTACCACCGGCAGGTCGTGATCGCGACGGCGCCGCACATCGGCAATACCGGGTGGAACGACGAGGACGACGAATCCGGGCGGATCTGGGTTGCCGGATACGTGATTCGTGATGCGGCCCGCGTGCCGTCGAGCTGGCGATCGCGCCGCAGCCTGGATGCGGAACTGCGGGCGCAGGGCGTCGTCGCAATGTGTGGCGTCGACACCCGGGCGCTGACCCGCCATCTCCGCGACCGCGGCGCGATGCGCGTCGCGGTGTCCAGCGTCGAGACCAATCCGGAAAGGTTGCTGGAGCGGGTCAGGGCGGCTCCGCGGATGGCAGGCGCGCACCTGGCCGATGAGGTCACGACCAGCACGCCATACGTGATCGCGGCAGCAGGCGAGCAACGCTTCCAGGTGGTTGCCGTGGACCTTGGGATCAAGTCGCGGACACCGTTCCGGCTGGCGGAGCGCGGGATCGAGGTGCACGTGGTTCCGTCCACCACGACCTTCGCCGAGATCGAGGCGCTCCGACCCGACGGCGTGTTCTTCTCGAACGGGCCGGGTGATCCCGAGGCGGCTACCAGCCAGATCGCGCTGCTGCAGCAGGTGCTGGCCGCGGGAATTCCGTTCTTCGGCATCTGCTTCGGCAACCAGCTCTTCGGCCGGGCGCTCGGCTTCGGCACGTACAAGCTCGGCTACGGGCATCGCGGTATCAACCAGCCGGTGATGGACCTGCAGACCCGGAGGGTGGAGGTCACCGCGCACAACCACGGCTTCGCAGTTGACGCGCCACTGGACAGCGACATCACGACGCCGTACGGCCTCGCCCGGGTGAGCCATATCGGACTGAACGATCAAGTGATCGAGGGATTGGAGCTACGGGACGACGAAGGCCGGGTAGTCGCCTTCTCGGTTCAATATCATCCCGAGGCGGCCGCCGGACCGCACGACGCCGGCTACTTGTTCGATCGATTTGTCGACATCATGTCGGGGATGGGTGCCCTTAGACGCCCGCGGGTCGCCGATCACCAGGTCCAGGACGCGTAGTGCCGAAGCGGGACGACATCAAGTCGATCTTGGTCATTGGATCCGGACCGATCGTCATCGGCCAGGCGTGCGAGTTCGACTACTCAGGAACCCAGGCGTGTCGCGTCCTGAGAGCCGAGGGTTTCCGGGTGATCCTGGTCAACTCGAATCCGGCGACGATCATGACCGATCCGGAGTTCGCGGACGCCACCTATGTGGAGCCGATCACACCCGAATTCGTCGAGCAGATCATCGCCATCGAACGGCCCGACGCCTTGCTGGCCACCCTCGGCGGCCAGACCGCCCTCAACACGGCCGTCGAGCTGCACGAGGGCGGAGTTCTGGAACGCTACGGCGTCGAGCTGATCGGCGCCTCGATCGAGGCGATTCAGCGCGGTGAGAACCGCGAGCAGTTCAAGTCCGTAGTCGAGGGACTGACCGGAATCGAGGGCGGTGCGGCAGAGGTGGCGAGGAGCCTGATCTGCCATTCGCTGGACGATGTACTCGCCGCCGCCGGCGACCTCGGCTATCCGCTGGTGGTGCGGCCGAGCTTCACCATGGGCGGCATCGGCTCCGGCTTCGCCTACGACGAAGCCGATCTTCGCCGGATCGCCGGTGCTGGTCTGGCCGCCAGTCCGACCACCGAGGTGCTGATCGAGGAATCGATCCTCGGCTGGAAAGAGTACGAGCTGGAGGTCATGCGGGACCGCGCCGACAACGTCGTGATCGTCTGCTCAATAGAGAATCTCGACCCGATGGGGGTGCACACCGGCGACTCGATCACCGTGGCGCCAGCCATGACCCTGACCGACCGTGAGTACCAACGGATGCGTGATGTGGCCATCGGCATCATCCGAGCCGTCGGCGTGGATACCGGCGGCTGCAACATCCAGTTCGCCGTCAACCCCGTCGACGGGCGCATGATCGTGATCGAGATGAACCCTCGAGTCTCGCGGTCATCGGCGCTGGCCTCCAAGGCAACCGGCTTCCCGATCGCGAAGATCGCCGCCAAGGTGGCGATCGGCTACACCTTGGACGAGATCCCGAACGACATCACCGAGAAGACTCCGGCGAGCTTCGAGCCGACTCTGGACTATGTCGTGGTCAAGGTGCCCCGGTTCGCCTTCGAGAAGTTCCCGGCCGCCGATTCGACACTGACCACGCACATGAAGAGCGTCGGGGAGGCCATGGCCATCGGCCGTAACTTCACCGAGGCCCTCGGCAAGGCCCTGCGCAGCCTCGAGGATCCCAAAGCACCCTTCAACTTCTCGGCTCCGATCCCTCAGCTTTTCGAAGGGTCAGTGGGCGGTCCGTCGACTGGCCCAGAAGAGGTTGCCGGCGAACTCCTGGAACGAGCAGCCCGCCCCCACGATGGGCGGCTCGGCGTGGTGATGCAGGCCCTCCGGGCCGGGGCGACGCCGCAGCAGGTGTACGAGGCGACCAAGATCGATCCGTGGTTCATTGATCAGCTGGTGCTGCTGCTCGAGGTCGCGGAGAAGGTGCGGAAGGCCCCCGAGCTGACCGCTGAGGTCCTGCAGCTGGCCAAGCGGCACGGCCTCTCCGACGCCCAGATCGCCTCCATCCGCCACCTCAGTGAAGAGGTCGTGCGCGGAGTGCGCTGGGCCCTCGGGATCCGGCCGGTCTACAAGACGGTCGACACCTGTGCAGCTGAGTTCGCTGCCCGGACGCCATACCACTACAGCTCCTACGATCTGGAGACCGAGGTTGCCCCTCGAACCAAGCCCGCGGTCTTGATCTTGGGCAGCGGACCCAACCGGATCGGCCAGGGAATCGAGTTCGACTACTCCTGCGTCCATGCAGCGATGTCACTGTCCGACGCCGGCTTCGAGACGATCATGGTCAACTGCAATCCGGAAACCGTCTCCACCGACTACGACACCGCCGACCGGCTCTACTTCGAACCGCTGACCTTGGAAGACGTGCTGGAGGTCGTGCACGCCGAGCAGGCGGCCGGTCCGGTCGCCGGGGTGATCGTCCAGCTGGGTGGTCAGACACCGCTGCGGTTGGCCCAAGCACTCAAGGACTCGGGAGTCCCGATCGTCGGGACCAGTCCCGAGGCCATCCACCTGGCGGAGGAGCGGGGGGCATTCGGAGAGGTGCTGGCCGCCGAACAGCTACCGGCGCCCAAGTATGGACTGGCGCGGTCGTTCGAGGACGCCAGAGCGATCGCGGACGACATCGGCTATCCCGTGCTGGTCCGGCCGTCGTACGTCCTCGGTGGTCGAGGCATGGAGATCGTCTACGACGAGTCGACTCTGGCGTCATATATCGCGCGGGCCACCGAGGTCTCTCCAGCCCACCCCGTGCTGGTTGACCGGTTCCTCGACGACGCGGTCGAGATCGACGTCGATGCGCTCTACGACGGTTCCGAGCTCTACCTCGGCGGTGTGATGGAGCACATCGAGGAAGCCGGGATCCATTCCGGCGACTCGGCCTGTGCGCTGCCTCCGATCACCCTGGGCGCGGAGGTCGTGGACCGCATCCGCAGCTCAACCGAGGCGGTCGCCCGCGGGGTCGGCGTCCGCGGCTTGATCAACATCCAGTTCGCGCTGGCGGGGGACACGCTCTACGTTCTGGAAGCCAATCCACGGGCCTCCCGTACGGTGCCGTTCGTCTCCAAGGCGACCGCGACAGCGTTGGCCAAGGCCGCCTCCCGGGTCATGCTCGGCGCCACCATCGCGGAGCTTCGCGCAGCGGGGCTCCTGCGGCGGGAGGGCGATGGTTCGACCGAAGACACCTCAGCTCCGATCGCGGTCAAAGAGGCGGTGATGCCGTTCAACCGGTTCCGTACCGTCGAGGGAATCTCGGTCGACATCATTCTCGGCCCGGAGATGAAGTCCACGGGAGAAGTGATGGGTATGGACATGGGCTTCGGGACTGCCTTCGCGAAGAGCCAGGTGGCAGGCTTCGGTCCGCTGCCGACCAAGGGGACGGTTTTCGTGTCGGTCGCCAACCGGGACAAGCGCTTCGTGATCTTCCCCGTCAAACGGCTGGCCGATCTTGGGTTCGAAATTCTGGCCACCGCCGGCACCGCCTCCATGCTGCGGCGGCACGGCGTGCAGGTTCG